>JAIVIG010000209.1:1420-4139 GCA_020200675.1 Actinomycetota bacterium | reverse complement strand
CAAGCCGGAAAATCGAAACCAATTATCTTGTTGAGCTGCTCAGCGTCCTAGAAGCGCTCGACGCTCCTCGTGTTGGCAACACTCTAAAGTAGACCAGATCAACGTTTTGAAACTGACCACCTCAGGCCTCTTTTGGCAGTCTAGCAGCATTCACGTTCCTTCAGGTTTTACTCCTTCCTTCCGTGGTGCGCGTGCGAGTCCTGAAAGACGACCCCGTCGTAGTCAGAATGTGGGAGTGATGGCTCAACCGGTCGAGCAGAGCGGTGGTCAGCTTCTCGTCGCGGAAGACTTCCACCCACTCTCCGAATGCGAGGTTGGTTGTGACGATGGTCGAGCGCTGTTCGTAGCGTTCGGAGAGCAACTCGAAGAGTAGCTCCCCCTCAGCCCGCTTGAACGGCACGAACCCCAACTCATCGAGGATCAGGAGCTCGACCCCCTGAAAGCGCCGATGCAAACGGGTGAGCATCCTTTCGTCGCGGGCTTCGAGCAGGCTCCTCACCAGCTCGGCGGTCCTCACGAACGCCACCCGAAAACGCCTTCTGGCCGCCTCGACGCCTAAAGAAATCGCGATGTGGGTCTTGCCGGTTCCGATCGGGCCGGCCAGGACGACGTCCTCGGCCTTGGTGAGATACTCGCAGCTGGCCAGTTGCATGATCTTCTGCCGGGAGACGCCCTTCAATGCCGCCCAGTCGAGTTGGTCGAAGGTCTTCAAGTCCGGGAACTTGGCCGCCTTCAACAGTCTGTTGGCCGTGCGCTCCTCCCGGTCGTGAAGCTCCACCTCTAGAAGCTCCCTCAGATAGTCTTCGTACGCCCACCCACCGTCGGCCGCCCGGCGTGCGAGGCTTTGGTACTCGCGGCCGAAGCTGGGCAGTTTGAGCGCTTTGAGATACTCAGCGATCACCGCCTCCCGGGCCGCCTCCTTCGGGCGGGCTGCCTCCGTGGCACCTCTCACGAGCCACCCTCCAGCTCTGCTGCCAGGCGCCGATCTTCTATCCGAGTTTCGCTGGAGTCGGCTTCGAGCAACCAATCGTAGTCTTTGGCCCTGGCTGCCTCTACTCGGTAGCCACACAGCGCCTCTGGCACCTCCACGCTGCCAACCTGCTCCCTGCCGTCCTCGCGCAGATGCTTCCCCAGGGACAACAGATCGCAACGTCCTTGAGCAAGAGCAGCCTCCAGTGCTTCAGTGACGGCCTCCTCGCCGTGTTCGAGGGTCGCCCCGAGGATGCGGGAGAGCACGCGAGAAGCTTCTTTGGGACCGTGGCTTGCGGTGAGCATCTCCCAGAGCTTCTCGTAGGGAGAGCCGAGTTCTCTTACCAGTTCCGGGGCAACCTGCCTGAGGGCCTGGGGTTTCTTGGCGAGTTCGGGTAGATAGTGGCGGTAACGGATGCTTCGTCCGCCTTTGCGTTCCTTGAGATAACTTATGCTCTGCTCCCGGCACACCAGCCGTACGTCCTTAACGCCGACGTAGGCCGTCGCCCTCAGAGAGGCCCAGCGGGACGGCACCGAGTAGGTCGCCCCGTCCACGCGGACCGTCGCGCCCGAGGAGACCGAGACGAGCTCTACCTTACGCGCCTCGAAAGGCTTCTCCGGAGGCGGCCTCATCTTGCGTAGCTCCTCGCGCAATTTCTCTTGTTCAGAGAAGGCGAGCTCCACCTCTGCCATCAGGATCTCGGAGACCTCGGAGAGGTTCTCGCCTCTGGGGATCGGGGTGAGGTGAGCCAGCCTTATGCCCTTGCCCCGCGCTTCCACCCCGCCCTTGTCGTGGCCTTCACCGGGCCGAGCGAAGCAGGGCTCGAAGAGGTAGTGGCTAGCCAGAGCCATGAAGCGTTCGGTGAGCTGTCTTTCGGAGCCCGCGATCCGCTTGACGGCTGCGCCGAGGTTGTCGTAGACGATCCTATGGGGCACCCCGCCGAGGTAGGAGAAGGCCCTTACGTGGGCATCCAGGAAGGAGAGTTGGTCGGCGCGATCGTAGAGCCTTATGAAGTCCCTGCCCGAGTACATGAGCCTCATCACGAACTTCCAGGCCTTCCTGAACTGGCCATCCTCTTCGATGGTCACCTCGAAGAAGTCCACCTGCGCTTCCTCGCCCGGACGATGAATGAGCGGGATGAACACCTCCGCCTCCTTGCGGCGTTTCTCCCGGAGGTAGTCGCGCACGGTGGTCACACCGACCTCGTAGCCCTCCTCGAGGAGCTGGCGGTGGATCCTGGTGCCGGTGATGCGCTGCTTGAGGGTCGTTCTTCCTCTCCACTCCGTAAGGAGCTCCTCGATCCTGGGAGCGACCAGCTCGGTCGTCGGGGACGCCTTAGGGTGACGGACGACCCTCTTAGGCTCCGAGAGGGTCAGATACTTCCTCACAGTGTTGCGGCTCATCTGCATCTCGCGAGCGACCGCGCTGATGGATCGTCCCTCGACGAGCACCTTGTGGCGGACGACATGCACCTGGTCCATCCTCAACATCCTTTCCTCCAGTAGCGTGGGGATTTCTCCCGACAAAGCTACCGGACTCAGGGCCGAAGGTGGTCAATCTTTCGCTGATGAACTGGTCAGTTTTTGAGCGTTGCGTCCACGTGCATCGTCACGGTGGGCGGGCCAGGCGTTGGGTAGTGGAACGGACACACTCGTGGCTGAACCGCTCTCGACGGCTACTGGTGCGTTGGGAGAAGAAAGCCGAGAACTACCTAGCGTTCATTCAACTCGCTTGCGCCCAACTCATCGC
>JAIVIG010000209.1:0-1395 GCA_020200675.1 Actinomycetota bacterium | reverse complement strand
CGCTTGCGCCCAACTCATCGCTTGCGCCCAACTCATCTTCAAGATAACGGTTTCTGGATAAGGACTTAGCCGAGCTTTCCAGCGTAGCTACCTTACTCTGAAGCTCGGCGTTCTTGCGCTCCAGCGGCTCCTAGCCTCTGGGCCAGCCCCCGCAAAGTTAGCCCGCTATCTTCTCTGCCCATGCTCGCTTCTTCTCTCTCATCTACCCGTTATATGAGGGGTGGGAGGTAGGTGTGTCCCACCCCATGCAATAGCTTTCAGCGATTCGCCCTAGGACTGAGCAGTGGCAGCACCCTCCCTCGTCGCTTCGAACGGGGGCGGACCGAGAATCTCTATGATGTCGGGGTGACGCTCCGCAGCTGCCCGCAGGCGATCCAAATCCGGTGGCCTCAGAGCGTCCATCTCGTTAATCGATGGTTCGCTTGCTTCCCTGTAGAAGGCCTCGCCGCTTCCAGGTGTCTGCAAGAAGAGAATTAGCGCGCTCTCTGAGGTGACCATGAACGCATGTGCATCGCCACGCGGAGCCACCGCAACACCATGCTGCCCCACCCGATGCTCTCTGCCCTCAGCGTAGACCAGGATCTCTCCCTCGAGCACGATCAGAGTCTCGTCCAGGTTTGGGTGGGTGTGAAGCGGGGTCGTCTTGCCCTGCGTCATCCGGTCTTCCACCAGCAGGAACGCCCCGTCGGTCTCCTCAGCGGTCGCCTTCCAGATGTGCACACCTCCGCCGGCAAACCAGAGGCGCTCTCCCTCTCCCTCCCCGCGGATGATTGTCCTCGAAGTGCTCATTCCTTCCTCCTTTCGAGTACGCTGCCTATCAAGTGGAACTGTAGATCCCGGACGGGACTCTGGATATGGCAGATTTCTGTCATATTTGTCTTCCGGTTATGGCCGGGGAAGATTACTCATTTGAGATGAATAGGATTGCCATCTGAGGCATAATTGCACGCAGGACGTGGTCAGGAGATAGGATGGACGACGCCGTTCTGGAGGAGCGGACTTTCTCCGAAGTGAAGCGGCTCTGCTATGCGGGGCGGCCCGACGGGCTAGCGCTGCTGGGCGAGGTGATCGAACGTCTGCGGCGCGTGGTGCCGTTTGAGGCGTATTGCGCCTCCACGAAGGATCCGGCGAGTGGCTTTATCACGCACGGCATGGCCGAGGGGACGGGTGGCGAGAATGACCCCTTCTGGTCGCTCGAGCATCTCTACTTCGAGCATCACCAGAGCGTTCGCCGGATGGTGGATACCCACCAGTCCGTAGCCCGCCTCTCCGAAAGTACGGGTGGCGATCTAGAACGTTCCCCCCGCTACGTGGAGTATCTTCGTCCGCTTGGGCTCGCCTACGAGATGCGCGGCGTTTTCACCTCCGGTGGATATCTCTGGGGCTCCATGGACC
>JAIVIG010000464.1 GCA_020200675.1 Actinomycetota bacterium | reverse complement strand
CCCCAAAAGAGCGCACCCGAAGCACAGCGGTGAGACGAGCAGGCCAGTATTACCCAAGGGCCGGTTCTGTAGCGACCGGCTGTCCCCGTTCTCCGTCATCGCTCGTATCTCCCCTTCTTTAACCTCGGTGAGCAGGATATAGCTTACAGTAGACGTTGCCCGAGCCCGGAGTGCACTGCTCTGGACCCTGCTCATTAGCGTCAGCACCCCAACCATAACATGGCGACCGAGATGAAAAGGGTGTTCGCCACGAACCGGCACTGCATCACCGATAGTCCAGGTTGCGTAACTTTCCGTCGGTCCACAGCCTCCACGTGAGGCCCGCTTTCGCGGCTCCCGCCACGGCGTTATTATAGGATCGTTACAGCCAGGGGTAATGGGGCGCGCAGACATGGTAGGGAAGGTACGAGGCGGCTGGAGGGGAAACGTGCTAGCGACACCGGTGCGGGCGCGGGGATCGGACATACCAGCGCGCTGCGCATGGCGGAGGAAGGCGTGCGCGTCATGCTGGCCGACGTAGACGAGGAGAGCGCAAAGAAGGTCGCCAGCAAACTAGAAGGTAGTTCGCTGGTCTACAGTGCTGATGTCATCAGAGCGGAGGAGATAGAGGCGCTGGTGCAGCGGGCCGTCGAGGAGTGGGACGGTCTCGACGTCATGGTCAATAACGCGGGCGTTGGGGTGGCCGCGACTACGCTGGAGACGCGCGAAGAGAACCACGAGCTGGTGATGGACGTGCGCATCAGAGGAACCTTCCTCGGGATGAGGTGCGCTATCCTGGCCATGTCCCACACGGCCGCTTCGTCTCCCCCGAGGAGATAGCCGCCATGGCTGCGTACCCGGCCTCGGACGAAGCCGGCTCCGTCGTCGGTGCCTGCATAATCGTGGACGGCGGCATGACAGCACGCTGAAAGGAGCCTGCCTTGAGCACAACCATCACCGAAGTCATCGCCCGCGACATCCGTTTCCCCACGTCCGCTAACCTCGACGGCTCCGACGCGATGAACCAAGACCCCGACTACTCGGCGGCCTACGTCGTCCTGAGGACTGACTCCCCGGAGGGCCTCGAAGGCCACGGCCTCACCTTTACCATCGGTCGGGGCAACGAGCTGTGCGTCGCCGCCATAGAAGCCCTCGCCCCGCTCGTCGTCGGGGAGACGCTGGAGTCTTTTACGCGGAACATGGGAACCTTCTGGCGTAGTATCACGGGCGACAGCCAGCTCCGGTGGGTGGGCCCGGAAAACGGCGTCATACACCTGGCGACCGCCGCGATAGTCAACGCCGTGAGGGACCTCTACGCCAAATCGGAAGGCAAGCCGCTGTGGAAGCTCCTCGTGGGAATGAGCCCGGAGGAGATCGTCTCCTGCATAGACTTCCGTTACATCACCGACGCCATAACACCTGAGGAGGCTCTGGAGATACTGCGGGAGAACGAGTCCACGAAGGAGTCCCGCGAAGAGGAGATGCTGTGCGACGGCTTCCCCGCCTACACGACCTCGACGGGCTGGCTAGGGTACGGAGACGAGAAGCTAAGGCGGTTGTGCCGCGAGGCGGTCGAGGCGGGTTGGACCCACTTCAAGATGAAGGTCGGCACGAACACGGAGGACGACGCGCGACGTGCGGCTTTGATCCGGGAGGAGATCGGCCCTTACCGAAAGCTGATGATGGATGCGAACCAGGTCTGGGACGTAGACGAATCCATAGAGAATATGCAGCGCCTCAAAGAATTCGACCCGTGGTGGATAGAGGAGCCCACCAGCCCCGACGACGTCCTCGGCCACGCCCGTATAGCAAGGGCCGTGGCGCCCATCGGCGTCGCCACCGGCGAGCACTGTCAGAACCGTATTGTCTTTAAGCAGCTCCTGCAGGCCGAAGCTATAAGCTTCTGTCAGTTAGATTCCTGCCGCCTCGGCGGCGTCAACGAGGTCCTGTCCGTACTGCTGATGGCGAAGAAGTTCGGAGTCCCGGTCTGCCCGCACGCGGGCGGGGTCGGTCTCAGCGAGTACGTCCAGCACCTCTCGATCTTCGACTACCTCTACGTCAGCGCCTCCCTGGAGAACCGCGTCCTGGAGTACGTGGACCATCTGCACGAACACTTTCTCGACCCCGTGATCATTCAAAACGGCCGCTATATACCGCCGAAGATGCCAGGCTACAGCATCGAGATGAAGCCGGAGTCGCTCGACGAGTACGAGTTCCCCGCGGGGAGGGTCTGGAGCAGCATAATCTCTACGGCAAGATCAGGCAGGACGTAGTGGCGAAGCTCACAAAGGCCATGGCGGGAAGGGACGCTGCTCAGATGCTTGGGACCGTTCCTTCCTCGGATCGTGATCAAAGGAATCTTTGCGAGGGTAGCGAAGTATCTAGGAGGAATTGATGGCAAAGATCGGAATCCTAACGTTCTCGGACGGTAGAGAGTCTGTTCACCAGGACATCGAGAAGTTCGCCCGTAGCGTCGAGGACGGCGTGGCCGACACGCTGGAGGCCGCGGGACACGAAGTGGTACGTGCCCGAGAGATCGTCTGGTCCAACCGCCTCGCCGTCGCCGAGGCCCGGCGCGTCGCCGACTCCCGCCCGGACCTGACGGTCTTCAACATCCCCGTGTGGGCCTTCCCACACTTCTCGATGCTGGCAGCGAACGAGACGCCGGGGCCGCTCCTCCTGTTCTCCAACATAAACCCCAAGCAACCGGGCATGGTTGGGATGCTCGCGGCGGCGGGCGGGCTCGACCAGGTCGGGCGCACCTATGGCCGCGCCTTCGGGGACGTGGGCGACCCCGCGGTGCTCGCGAAGGTGGAGGCCCACGCCCGGGCGGCGGAGGCGGTCGGGTCGCTGCGCGGGAGCACCTTCGGGCGCATAGGCGGCCGGCCAATGGGCATGTACACCGCCGTCTCCAACACAGACACGTGGATGGAGAAGTTCGGCGTGGACGTCGAGGAGATAGACCAGTGGGAGCTCGTCCGCCGCTCTGAAGGGATAGAGGCGGGCAAGGTCAAAGCGGCGCGCGAGTGGCTGGAGGGGCACGCGGCGGGCGTCCACTACGACGGGAAGCAGCTCACGCCGGAGCTTCTCGAGCGGCAGATCCGCTCCTACTACGCGATGCAGGAGCTCATAGACGAGTGGAACCTCGACTTCTCCGGCATCAAGGGCCAGCCTGAGCTCACCACCCACTTCGTCACAATGGACGTCACGGAGGCTTTCCTCAACGATCCCTACGACTGGGACGGCCCCAAGGAGCCCCACGTCTGCTCCACCGAGGCGGACATGGACGCGGCCCTTACCATGCAGATCCTCAAGAACTTAAGCGGCACCCCCGTCCTCTTCTCCGACGTGAGGCACTACCACGCGGACAGAGGTATATGGGACCTCTGCAACTCGGGCCAGCACGCCACCTGGTTCGCCGCTCGCAGCGAAGACCCGGCGGAGAATATGCGCCGCGTCCACCTCCATCCGGAGGTCTTTTTCTTCCCGGCCGGCGGGGCCTCCGTCCACCACCTGGCAGCGCCCGGAGACT
>JAIVIG010000208.1 GCA_020200675.1 Actinomycetota bacterium | reverse complement strand
CGAGATACCCTTGCCCAGGTTAGACGCCAACGACGTATCGCGCACGTCGTCGCCGTCCGAAGCGCCGGTGAGCATGCCGTTTATCGTCGCCGCCACGAGCTCGACGTGCCCGTACTCCTCGGTGGCGATGTTGGCGATGAGGTCGTAGTACGGCTTGACCTTGGTGCGACCGCGGAAGTTGAACGACTGGAAGGTGTAGTTCATCAGGGTGGACATCTCGCCGAAGCGCCCGCCCATAAGCTCCTGGACCGCTGCGGCGGCTTCCGGGGCTGGCTCGCTGGGCATCGGCATCTCTATCTGCAGCTTGTCTATCCGTATAATCATGCTTCCCCTTACTTGGCTGCTTTTCGCTGGTTAGCTGAGACAATGACTTGAACCGCCCGCGAAGGGCTACTCAATCGCCTCCTCCTTCCCACGCTACCTCCCTACGCCCCCAGCGTACGCACATAGACCCCTGTTGTCAACCAGACAATATGGAATGTTTTATATTGCCCCTGAGACAACATATTTGCCTGACAATCTGATTGCCCGGCGGTCACCCTTTATGGAGGGAGGAGGATGTAAACTTCCGGGTATGGCGGACGAAATCCCGAACGGATTGAGCGCGAACCTCGTCAAGGTTGGGGAGCGGTTGCGGCGGTTGCGCAAGGAGCGGGGGTGGAAGCTGGAGGACCTCGCGGAGCGCACGAATCTCTCCCGGGCCTACTTGTCGAGGCTGGAGAATGGGGAGCGGCAACCTTCGCTGACCGCGCTGTTCCACGTCGCTCAGGCGTACGGGGTGGCGTTCTCTTCTCTCTTTGAGTCCGAGCCGGATCTCGAAAGTGGGGTGATCGTCCGGGCGGCGCAGGCCCCGGTTCGGAGGGGCAACGGCCTGTTCTACGCCAACCTCTCCAGGGGCAGCTGGGCCTTCAACCTGCATCCCATAAGGATCGTGGTGCCGGCGGAGCGCGAGGAGGGAGAGGTCTACCAGCACGAGGGCGAGCAGTGGCTGTACGTCGTCTCCGGGAGCCTGGGGTTGGGGATCGGGGACGAAGAGTTTATCCTCGAGTCGGGGGACGCGGCTCACTTCAGCGCCGACAACCCCCACCGGCTCACGGCGCTCGGGGGACGAGACGCGGAGATCATCCTCGTGGCCTGCGCCGTACCGTACCTGCTCCTGAAGAGCTACTTGTGATTATCGATCCCGACACCCTGGACCCGCAGAGCTGCTACAAGCTGCTCATAGGATCGGTCGTTCCTCGCCCCATAGCCTGGACCTCCACGGTTAGCCGGGAGGGCGTGCGCAACCTGGCGCCCTTCAGCTTCTTCACCGTCGCCTCCCGCCAGCCGCCGTTTCCCGAGTACAAAACCCCCGTGAACGCCCCCGTTACCCTGAAGCCCTCCTCCGTGGGTGTGGCCTCGAGCCTGAGCATACGGTAGACCTTGTTTCGCTCTTGCCCCGAGAGCCCGTCTAGGCCCTCCGGCACCCCGTCGGACCAGGACGCCATCAGGGCGTCCCGGTCTTTCTCAAGCTCCTTCGCGCGCTCCTCACGGTCCTCCAGTCCCGCGAGCTCGTCCAGTCCCAGCTTCCGAGTCTTCTCCAGGCCCTTAAGCTTCGAGCCCAGCTCCTCGAGCGTCATGAGGCCCGCGGCTTGCTGGTCCTGGTAAGCATTCCGCAGCCGGTCGCACTCCTCTAGCTTCTTCGCCCAGGCTGCGGCCTGCTCCCCCGTGTCGTGGATGCCGGCCGCCCGCTCCCGGTCTATCAGGGCGTTCATGCCGGCCCTTATCCTCTCGGGGTCCTTGAGGAGACCGGAGACAAACTCCCAAACCACGGGCTCGACGTGCTCCGCGCGGAGCGACTTTTGCCGGCAGGCGCCCTTGTCCCTGAAGTCCCTACGCTTGGCGCAGCTGTAGTAGTGGTAGAGGTACCTGCCGTACGGGTGGGTGGTGTGGGTCACCATCGTGGCGCCGCACGGGCAGCGCATGACACCCCTGAGCTCCCACTCCCGCACCAGGTGTTTCCTCTCGTGGCCCTTATTGACGGCGATCATGGCGCGGGCCCGGTCCACGAGATCCCTGTCGAGGCGGGCGGGGACGGGCACGGCCACCCACTCCTCTTTAGGCCTCCACACGGATGTCCGGACGTCTCTGTACTTGCGTCCGCCGGGCGAAGCCGCGTCCGGTTCGGAGACCCTCGTCTTGGTGATCTTCTTGCGGTTGTACCACTGCACGCCGTACTCTTTGGTCGGGTCCAGGCGGACTAGCACCTCAGACGAAACCAGGCCGGCGATCTCCTCGAAGGGGTGCGGCCGGTAGACGTCGCTGTCTAACAGCTTCCTTACCGTCTGCCTGTACCAGGCCTTGCCGCCCTTCGGGGCCGGCACACCCATGGCGTAGAGCTTGCTTTGTATGGCGGCCGTGCCCAAGCCTTCGGCCGCCATGCGGAAGATCTGCTCGACAATCGCCATCTCGGGCTCATGGATCTCCAAGCCGTCCTTGGCCTCGTTGAGGCGGAAGCCGTAGTTGGGGGTAGTAGTGACCGTGTGTCCTTCCCTGGCCTTTCTGATGGTCCCGCGGCGCGTCCTTTCGGCGAGCTTGGCCCGCTCAAACTTCGCCAGCTGGTCGAGGATTCCGTCCGTGAGCTCGCCCTGCGGCGACCAGGTCCCTGACGTGATCCATGCCTGGACGCGAGAGGCTCACTCCGCTCTGGCCCCGGTCGAAGACCTCTTCGAGGACCTCGTACCCCTCGCGGGCAGCGTACTGCCTCAGGGCTTCCATCTGTTGCGCCAGTGAGTAGCCGCTCCTGGCTTGCTCTTCGGTGGACACGCGAGCGTAGAGGATCGCCCGCTTGAGGCCGTGGCCGTTGGTGCTAGGCATCGCTTGCCCCTTTCACGAGCACCACGGGTTCCACGTTTAGTGTGTGGGCGAGCTTCCGAACCGTGGACATGTGCGGCTCAGTCTCGTTGCGCTCCAGTCTCGCCACAGTGTTCGCGGCAACGCCGGCTTTATCGGCGAGTTCTTCCTGTGTAAGCGCCTGCTCGATTCGCAGAGCTTTGAGCCTGTCTCCAATATAGACCACGGCCTGCATTCTAGCCATCTCCTATCTGTTTAGCCCTCATTTACCAGCCAAATTATACCCTAAAAGGGTTGACAATGTATAGAAAAAAGGTAGAATATGTGTGTCGGATAAAGAAACGGCCCCGCAGGTGCTGCCAACACCCCGGAGCCCGGCCAACACTCTGGAGGTGTTGACGATGAAGAGTCTAGCGCACCCCACGCGTACCGTCCCCGCCGGCGAGGAGAAGACCCGCGAGTGCGGTACCTGTTCAGGATGCGGCACGACCGCCAAGACGCTCACCGCGCCTCGCCCCAATGTGGGGCACGGTTATAGGGGGCCAATGTACTGCCTGTCCTGCAACCCGCGCTTCTTCGCGGTGGACATGCACTTCTCTTGCCTGGAGAGGATGGATGCTTAGGGCGATCCCCGAGGCGGGGCTGCCGGCTCCGCCCGCGGCCCCGTCCTACTTCCTGCTCTTCGTCTGGCCCGGCTGATAGTCCGTGAGCAACCAGGCGAGGGGGCCGCCACGGTCCCCGATATTACACGCGACCGGACGATTTTTGAGGAAAGGAGAAGCATGTTGAGTGAAGAGCCGAGAACCGAGAACCCGGAGAATCCGGAGCGGATACCCCGCCCCGAGGAGGTCCTCGAGCACCAGGAGGAACTCCCCCCGGAGCAGAAGCTCCGGCCCATGCGCTGCCGGGCGGGGAGCAGGACCGGTAACCCCTGTCCCCGGGAGGCTACCACCTGGATGCACCCCGAGAACCGCGACTATCCCATGTGTGGCGAACACGCCCGCGCGTACGAGCTCGCTCTGGAGTCGATGGGCCGAAGCGTAACCGAGGACGTAACCGGCGACTGGTTGCGGATCGCCCGCGCGTGGGGGTTCGAGGATTTGGAGCGGCTCGCCTTTAACGCCCGCGAGAGCGCCAAAGAGGAGTTTCTCAAGGCGGAGGCCCGCGCCGAACTTGCCCGAGAGGTAGCCGACGCCCCTTGCAAGAGCCGCAAGGATAGGATAGCCAACCTCACCCCCGAACAGGATGCGGAGTCCCGGAGGCTCATAAGCCGCGCAGACGCCCTCGTGAACGCCCGCACCGCCCTAGAGGACCACGCTACCGGCAAGATGGACGAGGAGGCTTTACGGCGCACCCTCGGCGTTCTCGTGGAAGAGGGTGAGAGGGCGACCGAGGAGGCGCACCGCTATCACGAAGAGATAGGGATTCGACCGGAGTAGTCAACGCTACCGCTGAGCCGGGGCTATCATGGTCCCGGCTCTTTGCTTTGTCTGAGAAAGGAGGCTTTTGAGAAGGGCGTTGACGAACGGTGGTACCCACCTAACGCTCACCGTGGTCGTAATAATTATAGCCCTCGTCTTAAGCAGCGGGTGCGGGGGCAACGCCGACTCCAAGCAAGTATTGGAGGCTACCACGAGAGCCAGCGACACCAAGACCGCCACTATCAGAGTAACGGGCACGTCCGGCACGCCTTTCAAGGGCTCTTACGGCTTGGTAAGTTCTAGCACGGAGAGCGTGGAAGGAGTGGTTCCCCAAGACTACGAGGTGTCCTACAACAACCCTTCTGGCCCTTTCCTGACCGTAAAGGCCAGCATGCAAAAGCGAGTAGATGACTACAGCAGTATCACGGTGCAAATAATCGTGGACGGAGAGTTCTCGGTAGCCTTGGAAAGAGTGTAGGTGACCTGGGCTTCTATATGAGGGGTTCCGGCCCTTTGTTATTGGCTAATACCCCGGCAATCGTTGCGCTAGTATTAACCAATAGTCTATCGGCTAACACCCCTGTCACGGTGATGCGAGTGTTAACCAATAAGGAGGAGCGTGGGCAGGGGTTTATCAGAGCTACAGAAGACTGTACTAAGGCTGGCACACGAAAACCGCGAGCGAGGCACGGGCGCCCGGCCTCTTCCCGACGGCGGCCAGCTTGGCACGGATGTCAAGTACCCGGAGGTCTTGGAGGCGTACTTCGGCTGGGAGCCGGATAGTCGTCCCCGGAGCTCACGCTACTTCGACTTCAGCAAAAAAGACATCGGCGAGAAAGCCTACCGGAGTGCCCGTGCCTCGTTGTCACGTGGCTTTAGCCGCTTGGAGGCCCGGGGTTTGATCGTCCGCACGCACGGTGCCATGGCGGCGGGCTGGACCGGGGCCGACCTGACCGAGGAGGGCGCAAACGAGGCGGCCAAACTAGCGGCGAGGGCTCGATCGCTTAGCGAGAGGATGATGGATTGAGCGACTGGAGCAGACCCGAGTATTTCGAGAGCGCCAGGAGGAACAGATAAGAAGCGAGACAGCGCAGGACTAGCGCCGCCAACTACTTACCGGGTCGGGGTCCTCATCGGGGCTCCGGCCCTTGTTGTGCGGCAGGGCGCACTTCCTGCGCGATGTCCCCGTGGACGTAGTAAAGACCCGGCGGGGGTGGTTCTTCTAACATCCACCGCCGGGTCTCGATTCGTTAGCCGGGAGCACGCAACAAACGGGTGCAGGCCGTGTAGGAAGCCCCCGGAGGGATAAACCCTATCCTATTCTACTCCGATGCTACCTGCGCCGCAGGACCGCGTAGCCCAGGACGCCTCCCCCGACGAGCAGGGCGGCGGCCGGCAAGAGTATCGACCCGACCGGCACACCACCGCTCTTGGGGAGATCCTTCTCCATCATCATGGTCTCTTCCTTCATCACGGTCATCTCCTGCGCCATGGCGGTCGGCGCGAGGATCAGCATGGCCACCAGGGCGACCATAACCAAATAAATTACTCTCTTCATGTACGCTTTTCCTCCTTCTGTTCACTGAGCGGTTTCCCGCATGGCCTGCACACGAACCTTCTGTGGGACACTTTACCCTAATATTGCGCCTGATGTAACCATCGTTATTGATATCAGCGTGAACATCTAAACCTCGAAACCCGGCTGCCTGACACAGCCAAGGATGTCATCCTTGGCTGTGTCTCAAACGCTCTTTGGCCTTGCGTAGCTCGACTCTCAGCTCGGAGA
>JAIVIG010000463.1 GCA_020200675.1 Actinomycetota bacterium | reverse complement strand
TGATGAACTCGGTGGAAACAAGGGTTGGGTTGAGCATTCTGTGTTTGTCCCGGTTGGAGAGCCTTTGGAGGACCGCAAGGGCGTGAAGCGCTGGGATGTACCGGAACGTTGTCGGGAAGTTCGGAACATAGTAGGGTTGCGCCCACTCGATGTCTGCCTGGTCGGCAGGCGAGACTTTACTGTAAGTGTAAGAGCTTGTGACGCTATTGCGCTTGCGCTCGATAGGGAATTTGACCAGCCGGCGCAGTTCTTCAGTTGGAGGACGCCCGTAGTGGTTGAGGACGAGTTGCCAAGCGAGATGATCGAGGGCGCTTCGCAGGCTGTGGACGATATCTCCGAGAACCACGGCCGTGCGGCGCTGCCATTCATCGGGCATTACCGAAACCCGAAAGACATGATAACCCGAGTCAGGATCGAGCTTGGCGCTCAATTGGAGCGGGTGGCGTTCCCCGTCGCGCACAGGAGCGATCTCGCGTTCGAGAGCATCGCGATGCTCCCACGCCCTCTCAACCTTCGCCCGAACTCCGCTAAGGTTGATGGCCATTCACGCCGTCGGGGAATAGAATGAGAAGGGTATAGCAGACGCGGCTTGTTAGGCTCGTGGCTATAGAAGTAGAACCGGTAAGAGCCGGTTCCGAATACCGTCGGCACGAGCAGGCAAGAACACTCGCGGGCAATCTCGCTAAGTCAGGCCCTGGGCGATGAGGGCGTGGGCCACTTTTGTGAAGCCGGCGATGTTTGCGCCGTTTAGATAGTTGCCGGGGGTGCCGTACTCTTCGGCGGCTTCCCGGCACCGCTCGTGGATGTTTTTCATGATCTCTTTGAGCTGATCGTCGGTGTACTCGAAGCTCCAGGACTGGCGTCCGGCGTTTTGTTGCATCTCCAGGGCCGAGACGGCGACGCCGCCGGCGTTCGCGGCCTTGCCGGGAGCGTAGGAGACGCCGGCGTCTACGAAGGCATGTACGGCCTCGGGGGTGCAGGGCATGTTCGCGCCTTCGCCGACCGCGGTGCAGCCGTTCTTGATGAGTTTTTCGGCGTCGTCCTCTTCGAGCTCGTTCTGGGTGGCGCAGGGGAGGGCCACGTCGCAGGGGATCTCCCAGATGTTGCCTCCGTCTTCGTAGCGCGCGTGCTCGTGGGTGTCGGCGTACTCGCTAATGCGGCTGCCCTCCTCCAGCTTGATGTGTTTGAGCGTCTCCAGGTCCAGGCCATTCTCGTCGTAGACGACCCCGCCGGAGTCGGAGCAGGCCACCACCTTGCCGCCGAACTCTTCCTGGATCTTCTCTATGGCGTAGATGGCCACGTTGCCGGAGCCGGAGACGAGGCAGGTCTTGTCCTCGAAAGAATCGTCGAGGGTACCTAGCACCTCCTGCATGAAGTAGGCGCAGCCGTAACCGGTCGCCTCGAAGCGGACCGGGGACCCGCCCCAGTTGACCTCCTTGCCAGTGAAGGTGCCGGTCTCGTACTTGTTGGTGATGCGCTTGTACTGGCCGAACATGTAGCCGATCTCGCGCGGCCCGACGCCAGCGTCGCCCGCCGGGACGTCCGTGTTCTCGCCTATGTGGCGATAGAGCTCGGTCATGAAGCTCTGGCAGAAACGCATCACCTCGGTGTCGGACCTGCCTTTGGGGTTGAAGTCCGACCCGCCCTTGCCGCCGCCTATGCCCAGGTCCATGATGCTGTTCTTGAAGACCTGCTCGAACCCGAGGAACTTGACGATCCCGAGGTAGACGGAGGAGTGGAAGCGCAAACCGCCCTTGTAGGGGCCCAGGGCGTTGCTGAACTCGATCCGGAAGCCGCGGTTGACGTGGACCTCGCCCTCGTCGTCCTGCCAGGGCACCCGGAACATGATCTGGCGATCCGGCTCGCAGAGCCTTTCGACGATCTTTGCCTCCACGAACTCGGGGTGCTTCTCGAGTACGGGAGCCAAAGATCCCACGACCTCGCGCACCGCCTGGTGGAACTCGGGCTCCCCGGCGTTCCTCGCGACCACCCCTTCGCAGATGTTCTCTATATTAGTCTTCGTGTCCACTACTTACACCTCCCACTAGCTGCTGGCACAGTATGCACGATCCCGACCGCTCGTGTGAACGTGCTCACGCAACGAAAGGACGATTCCCCGAATCCCGGTCAGAGCCGGCGACTCCGAGCCGGACGACTACCTCCGCTATGGACTCGTCGGTGCTGACCATGCGATCGGCGAGGATTCGTCCGATCTCGTAGGCTACCTTGTGGGCCGCCCCGGACCCTGCCTCGATCTTCTCCAAAAAAGCCTCGCGGGGGAGGTACAACGCCTCGACAGAGCCCCTGGTCGTGACGCTGCACACCGCCCGAGGCTCGGCCATAAGACCTACCTCACCGACTATCGAAGCTCAAGAGACCGCCCCTTTCGCCGTAACCCCACGCGGAATTATATGCCCGCGCCCGTCGCCGCGAAACGAACCGCCGGCGTCGAGCAGTCCTTCTATGCGGCCCATGCTTTAATCTCTATTAGATAGAGCGTTTCGCAGAAAGTCACGACCTTTCCGCAGGAGCTATCGGCTTTTCGTTTTTGCTAAAAGCTGATGGCTGATTGCTAACGGCGCGGTTTGCGGAAGGGCTGACCTTCGGCAAACCGCTTTACTGATCTCTGCATAAAGAAGCGAACCTCGGGTAATGAACTGGCATGAGTGATTCCATCGATAGCTCCAAAGCCACCGATTGGCGCGAAGGTCGCCGTCTTCGAGCCTTCGAGCTAAAG
>JAIVIG010000462.1 GCA_020200675.1 Actinomycetota bacterium | reverse complement strand
GTACGGGCACGCGGTCATCAACGTCGAGCACAACGACGAGGGTGGATATGAGTTCGAGAACAAGATCGTCGGTGGCATCATCCCGCGCGAGTACATACCCAGCGTGGACAAGGGCATTCAGGACGCGCTCGACGACGGCGTGGTAGCCGGGTTCCCGGTCGTGGACGTCAAGGTCGAGCTCGTGGACGGTTCGTACCACGATGTCGACTCCTCGGAGATGGCGTTTCAGATCGCGGGGAGCATGGCTATAAAGGAAGGTCTCAAGCGGGCCTACCCGGTCTTGCTGGAGCCGATCATGGACGTCGAGGTAGTCGTACCAGAGGAGTTCATGGGCGACGTTATGGGCGACCTAAGCTCCAGGCGCGGCCAGATACAGGGCATGGACTCCCGCGGTGGTGGGCAGGTCATCCGGGCGATGGTGCCGCTCTCCGAAATGTTCGGTTACGCGACGACCGTCAGGAGCAAGACGCAGGGCCGCGCGACGTTCACCATGCAGTTCGATCACTATGCCGAGGTGCCCAAGAGCATCGCGGCCGAGATAGCCGAGAGGTAGGAGGAGAATAATGGCCAAAGGAAGGTTTGAGAGGACGAAGCCACACCTGAACGTGGGCACCATAGGCCACGTAGACCACGGCAAGACCACTTTGACGGCGGCGATTACCAGCGTACTCGCCAAGCGCGTCCCAGACGACCCGGCCAACCAGGCTGTGGCCTTCGAGCAGATAGACAACGCCCCAGAGGAGAAGCAGCGTGGCATCACCATAGCCACCTCTCACCAGGAGTACGCCACACAGAACAGGCACTACGCCCACGTGGACTGCCCCGGGCACGCCGACTACGTAAAGAACATGATCACAGGAGCCGCCCAGATGGACGGGGCGATACTTGTGGTCTCAGCAGCAGACGGCCCGATGCCCCAGACAAGAGAGCATATCCTCTTGGCCAGGCAGGTAGGAGTGCCCTACATAGTTGTGTACCTGAACAAGGCGGACATGGTAGACGACCCCGAGCTTTTAGAGCTGGTGGAGATGGAGGTAAGGGAGCTACTCTCTGAGTACGAGTTCCCAGGGGATGACATCCCCGTGGTGGTCGGAAGCGCCCTGCGTGCCCTTGAGGGGGACGAAGGAGAGCTAGGGGAGCAGTCGATCCTGGATCTCTTGGAGGCGGTAGACACCTACGTACCAGAGCCCGAGCGGGCAGTAGACAGGCCCTTCTTGCTCGCAGTGGAAGACGTCTTCACGATCCAGGGTAGGGGGACTGTTGCCACAGGAAGGGTAGAGGCTGGGCAGATCGGGCTAAACGAAGAGATAGAGGTCGTAGGCATAAGGCCAACGAGGCGCACCGTGGTCACAGGCGTTGAGATGTTCAACAAGTCGATGGACTCAGCTCAGGCCGGGGACAATATAGGAGCACTCCTAAGAGGAGTAAAGCGCGACGACATAGAGCGCGGACAAGTTCTGGCAAAGCCGGGCACGATAACCCCCCACACCAAGTTCAAGGCCGAAGTGTACGTCCTCTCCAAAGAAGAGGGAGGAAGGCACACGCCTTTCTTCAGCAACTACCGTCCTCAGTTTTACTTCAGGACTACGGACGTGACGGGGGAGATAAGGTTGGAGGAGGGGGTAGAGATGGTGATGCCGGGGGACAACACGGTGATGAACGTGGAGTTGATCTCGGCGATAGCGATGGACGAAGGGCTCAACTTTGCTATCCGTGAGGGAGGCAGGACTGTAGGGGCAGGCGTCGTTACTGAGATCGTGGAGTAAGGATAGCTTTTCTGGCTCGAGGGTGAGGCGTCTCGTCTCGCCCCTGTGATTTGGAGGATCGTTGTGCGACAATTAGTAACGCTGGCATGCGAGGAGTGCAAGCGCCGGAACTACAATAGCCGTAAGAACCGGCGGAATACTCCGGACCGCATCCAGTTGAGGAAATATTGCCCGTGGTGCCGGCAGCATACGGCGCACCGGGAGACCAGGTAGGCAGAGGGCAGTAGCTCAGTTGGTAGAGCAGCGGTCTCCAAAACCGCAGGTCGGGGGTTCGAGTCCCTCCTGCCCTGCTCTCGAAGACCAAGTCAGGCGAGGAAGTGATGGCTAAAAGTCAGAGCGCTGCAAAAGGCGTGGCACAGCAGAAAGGTAGATTGGCCGGGGCCGCCGAGTTCGTGCGTAACGTGCGCGGAGAGCTTCGGCGGGTGACGTGGCCGAACCGGGATCAGCTCCAGCAGAGCACGTTGGTGGTTTTGATCATCTTGTTGGTGCTGACAGCGTTCGTGGCGCTTTGGGACCTCATCTTCTACTACCTCGCCGCGCTCGTATTTACGTAAAGGATCTCGTTTTGAAGAAGTGGTACGTCGTTAACACCTACTCGGGGCACGAGAACAAGGTCCGCACCACAATGGAGCGGCGTATAGACTCGTTCGGCCTGAAGCGGCACTTCGGCGACATCAGCATCCCGACCGAGAGCGTCATCGAGATCAAAGACGG
The DNA here is from genome assembly GCA_020200675.1 of Actinomycetota bacterium. Classification (GTDB taxonomy): domain Bacteria; phylum Actinomycetota; class Rubrobacteria; order Rubrobacterales; family Rubrobacteraceae; genus Rubrobacter_F. The sequence goes on along the minus strand of JAIVIG010000462.1, from coordinate 260 downwards.
CAAAAAGGTGCCCACCATCCAGCGCCAGTTCCCGGGCTACGTCCTGGTCAACATGGACATGAACGATGACACCTGGCGCCTCGTCCGCCAGACCCCGGGCGTCACCCAGATCGTGGGAGCCGGCGACAAGCCGACCCCTCTCAGCAGAGCTGAGGTCGAGCGCCTCCTGCGTCCAGGCGAGGCGGCCGATGCGGCGCGCGAGAAGGTTAAGACTACGGTTGATTACTCTATCGGGGAGACGGTAAAGGTCATCGCCGGAC
>JAIVIG010000207.1 GCA_020200675.1 Actinomycetota bacterium | reverse complement strand
GGCCGAAAGTCCTTAGACGGCTTCCGCAACCAACTAAGGCGCGGGCTCCTCCGGCTTTTTGGCGCCAGTGCCTTTTGGTCGAGCCCTCTGGCCCTCGCTGGGTTCTTCGAGCAACTGGATATATCGTACGGCGGCCCAAGGGACGAATGCGCTGCGGGCGCTCTCTTCTTCGGCGTCTTCTTCTTTGATGGGTTCTACGGTGATTCCACCGGCGTTGTCGCCGACCAACCTAGCGTCGAAGCCGCGCCCTCTGGCGAACCGCACCGCTACTCGCTTTCCGTTCCACTCCTTTGGCAAGTACCCGGCCAACGCGCCTCCCCTGTCCGCCTACATTAATCCATCCGAGCATCTTACCCCTACCTGGCCTTGTCCCGCCCGTCCTGGGACGTCCTCGCGCCTGTGGAGAGAAGAGAATCCCCCGGCGGGGATGTAGTTCTAGAGGAACTAGTGTTGGGGAGTTGGGGACCGCCGGGACGACTAGGCCCTTAGAAGCCATCCTCGCGGCTTCGTCGACGCTGTAGAAGTAGCCCCCTTTGCACGGGGACCTACCCGCTACTCCTCCGGGTGGTACATCCAGTTGACCTTGGTCCAGGGGTAGAAGATGGACTGTAGCTGGACCTCGGACTCGGACTCGATCTCGACCACTTCGGACTCGACCACTTCGGACTCGATCTCGACCAGCTCAGAATCGACCTCGACTATCTCGTGGCGCACGACCACGCCTCTGTCGCTCACTTCCTCAAGCGTACCCATCGTGTCGCCCCCGTACATATCGGTTCCGATAATCACGGTCCGATCTATCCACTCATCGGGTCTGGCCATCGGCGCCCTCCCTGGTCGCTCTCTCGCGTCGGTGCATCTTACCCCTCCGGACCGGCTCCCGCGCTCGTCCTTGGGCCGTCAAGCGCCGTCAAGCTAGTTACAAGCTGGCGTTGCATGGTGTTGGTTTCCGAAACACCAGATGTTGAAGGATCTTGGAGTAAAAGCTATCCGGCCAGGACGTTCACCTGCGTGTTAAACGGGACAAAGTTTGAGCGGGGCGAAAGGGCGGTTTTTGGCTTTCCTCCGGCGCAGGCGCCTTTTTCGGCATGTCAATTCAGGTCACTTTTCTTAGCGTCAGTTAGCGCCCATTGTCGAGGTTGATTTGTACGTTCTGTTGGACGGCCGGGGTATTGGCCTGCAGCTTCCTCACCCTGGCGAGCTCCCGCATGGCGGCGAGGTAGCGCCTGGTAGCGCTATCGAGGATCCGCGACTGTTGGACGATGTAGGATGGCGAGGACCGCTCGGCTCCGGCGCTCAGGCGCTTGTGGTACTGGGCGCTCACGAGGACTTCGAGCAGCGCGGTAAATATCCACAACGACACCACGCGCTCAGTGAGCAGGACTTCTAAGGGCGTTGGGTTCTCGCCGGCGATCTCCCCCCTCATAGCGTCTAGCTTGGCGTAGAGGGCCTCCTCGACGAGCGGGTCCCCGCCGGCAGCGGTATCGGCCAATATGCGCCCCGCCCTCCTGCCGATGTCCGCGGCCCGCCCGATAACCTCGGGAGAGGAGGAACGCACCAGCCGGCGCAGCTCTCGCCTGGCGTCTTTGTCTCCGGCCTCCGCCTTCTCCGAGACGGCCCTAAGCTCGGCCAGGCGGTCCCTCGTCTCGTCTGAGAGTTCAAGCGCTCCTGGGATGTGTCCTGGCTTCGCCTCTCGCACGTCTCCAGTCTCCTTTATGTCTGTGGTAGCCGGACGCTATCAGGTGAGCCTGGAGAAGGATCTCCGCCGCCTCGCACAGCTCTTCCACGGGTGCCATCAGCGTCTCCAGGCGCTCCAGCTCCTTGGCCGACTCTCGCCGCTCGTGCTCGCGAACAGCACGGTTCATGATCTCCCGCTCGTGGGCAATCGTGGCCAGTTCTCCGCTCCCCTCGTAGACCTTCCGGACCTTCTCGCCGGCGCGGACGCTCCGGTAGTAGTAAAGGTTTCCGTCTCTGCGCTCGAGGGTCACGTTACAAAGCCGGGGAAGTCGGCGGAGCGTAGTACATACGAAACAACCCCCATGAAGGCGTGGCGGAAGCCAGCGAAGCTAGAGGCACGATGGCTACGAACGCCCCGCGGGCCTTGCGGCTTGCGCACTCCCACCAGTTCATCCTGGCCATAGGCGTACCAGCCCCAGAGGGCCGGGGTGATCTGCATGATCTCTTCTTCCCTCACCTGTGCCCTCCTTTACCCGGCCGGCCCTTCCCGCCAGCTTCCTGCTCGCTCGGGTGGTTACGCCGCCAAGATTCCTTCAGCTCGTCGGAGCGCCGCTCTTTATGTTCTCGCTGGCTTTTGTCCTCCTCCTCGGTCTTCTTCCTCTTCCTCCGCTCGTCGTCGCGCTCGTTGCGGCGGTCCGTCATGCTGCCCCCTTCCGGATCCGCAGGGCCTCGTCCCGTCCGTCGCTCATATAGTCCCTGAGAGCTTCCCGGCATCTCACCTCGTCGGCATCCATCGCGGCCTCGTGGGCGGCTTCCTCGTGTTCTCTGAGCACCTCTGAGGCTACACACTCGGGATAGTACCTTCCGAGGTAGCGCAAAGCTTCGGCGGCGAGTTCGGCAGCAAGCTCGGTGTCCCACGGCTCGACACCCACGGCCCTAATCCTATCCCGCGAGGCCATCACGCGACCCTCTCTGGCGAAGCCGGCGAAAACACGAATCTTCGGTTATCGAACTCCGGCAGCTCCTCGACGCGGCAGCCAAGCGCCTCGACGGCCTGCGGGATGC
>JAIVIG010000291.1 GCA_020200675.1 Actinomycetota bacterium | reverse complement strand
ATCGAACTCCTTTCCCCTATCCATGGATAAGCCCACAAGCTTATCCCCGACCAACGCCCTTCTCAAACTCTGCACTGTATTACAAAACTCTCATGTGCTCAATAGTATGCGAACGGGAACCTTTGCAAACAGCACAAAAACGCCACCCGAGCTTCCAGGAAGCGGCGAGCGGGACATAGTTAAGAGTGTTGGTCCCGTTGGTGTGCGTCTACGGGGCTCGCACAGCTTCTGGCTGGATGTTCGAGTCCGGAACCAGAACACCTTCGGGCTGAGAAGGTTCGTCTCCCACAGGATATTCTGGATCGCCTTAGCCGTCTTGAACATATTTGCGAGGCAGTTCTCTATAGCGCCGGAACGGTTGGCGGAGGCACAGAGCTGGTTCTTCCTGGGCTGGACCATCTTTACCGCCATCATGCTCATAGCAGCCTTTGGCCTCAACGTGAGTCTGATCGTGACGTTCGTGCTGCTTCTGGCTACCTTCGTCTTGCTGACGATCGGCGATCTCCAAGGGGGACCTGAAGGGCCAGTGGCGCTCTACGTCAAGGTGGGTGGCTACGGTAGCCTCGCACCGGCTGCGGCCCCGTGTTACGTCGCAGCAGCGGACGTGATCAACGACGCCTTCGGGTATACGGTTTTCCCGTTGGAGCGCGTGGGTAAGAGAACTGCAAACTTGCAGTAGATTACAGTAGAGAAGGGAAAGGAGAAAAGGTGAGCGAAGAGCAGCAGAACGGCCAGGATCTGGCGGAGCAGGTCTACGAGCCACCTGAGGAGTTCGCCAAGAACGCCAACATTCAGGACCCCGAGATCTGGGACAAGGCCGCGGAAGACTACGAGGGCTTCTGGGAGAGTTGGGCCAAGGAACTCCACTGGTTCAAGGAGTGGGACCAGGTCCACAACTGGGACCCGCCCTTCACCCAGTGGTTATAGGCAAGGGCGACACGGTCGCGATCTACCTGCCGATGATCCCCGAGCTGCCAATAGCCATGCTCGCCTGCGCGAGGATAGGAGCGGTCCACTCGGTGGTCTTCTCGGCCTTCCAGCCCGGCCAGCTCGCCGAGCGCATAAACGACGTGGAGGCCACGGTCCTGATCACGTCCGATGTGTCTCCTCGTGGCGGGCAGAAGACGCCGCTGAAGGAGAACTCCGACGAGGCTTTGCAGGACACCTCGAGCGTGGAGCACGTGGTCGTGGTGAGGCGGACGGGCGACGACGTCCCGATGGAAGACGGGCGCGACCAATACTGGGACGAGCTGATGGAGGACGCGAGCGACCAGTGCGAGGCCGAGGAGATGGACGCGGAGGACCCATTCTTCGTGCTCTACTCGTCGGGCTCGACGGGCAAGCCTAAGGGCATCCAGCACAACGTCGGCGGTTACATGGTGCAGCTCAAGGCCACCATGATGTGGGTTATGGACCTGAAGGACGACGACGTCTTCTGGTGCACGGCTGACATAGGCTGGATCACGGGCCACTCCTACCTGGTCTACGGGCCGTTGGCCTCTGGTGCCACGACGCTGCAGTTCGAGGGGACGCCGACCTACCCGGACAACACCCGCTGGCCCAGCATCATAGAGGAGCACAAAGTCACCACCCTCTACACGGCGCCGACCGCAATCCGCGCGTTCATGAAGCAGGGGACCGAGCCTTTGGAGGGAAGCGACCTCTCCAGCTTGAGGCTCCTCGGGACGGTGGGCGAGCCGATAAACCCGAAGGCGTGGGTGTGGTACCACGAGAACTTCGGTGGCGGCAGGTGCCCGATCGTAGATACCTGGTGGCAAACCGAGACCGGTGGGATCATGATCGCTCCCTTGCCCGGCATCACCAAGCTCAAGCCTGGTAGCGCCACCAAGCCGTTCCCCGGCATCTTCCCGGGACTTTGGGACGAGGAGGAAGAGCAGTTCATCGAGGAGAATCCGGCCAGCGGGGCGTTGACCATAAACAAGCCCTGGCCCGCCCAGCTCAGAACCCTGTGGCAGGACCCCGAGCGTTACAAGGAGGAGTACTACTCCGACGTGTCGGAGGAGATCTACTACGTCGAGGACGGCGCGAAGCGCGACGAGGAGGGTTACTACACCATAACCGGCCGTATCGACGACGTACTCAACGTCGCCGGCCACAGGCTCTCCACCGTCGAGATCGAGAACGCGCTGGTGGGAGCCGAGGGCGTAGCTGAGGCCGCCGTAATCGGCATAGACGACGAGGACAAGGGCCAGGCTCCGGTGGCGTTCGTAATCCTCGAAAGTGGCCAGGATGAGTACGACGAGGAGACGGAGAAGGAGCTCGTAAACGCGGTGGCCGAGAAGGCAGGCAAGATCAGCAGGCCCAACAGGGTCTACGCCGTAGCAGACTTGCCCAAGACGAACTCGGGCAAGATCATGCGCCGCCTCCTGCAGAACATAGCGCAGGGCGAAGAGCTCGGAGACACCTCGACCCTGGCCGATCCCTCCGTCGCGGAGACCATCCAGGAACAGTTCACCGGCGAGCTTCACGATTGGCCTTACGCCTTTCAGCCAGATCTCTTCGTTCTCGCGGCCTGGTATCGAGTTCCACACTTCCGCCGTCGCCCGCTTCCCGCGGATGGTTACGTAGCGGCGTGGTATGTGCGGTTCCTCGGACATGCATGCCTCCTTTTCCGTTGGCACACTATACACCGCGCTATCCAATCTCTCAGGAAGGCGGATACCTTTGGTTGCGCCCGCAGGTCGACTGCGCTGTCAGGCACCAGAAACCGATCTCATAACTTGATCCGGTAGCGCCGCTAACTGCAAGAGACATCAACGGAATAGCCTTCCCTGTTCAGGGAGGGCTATTCCGCCGGATACCTTTGAGGGCGGCTATACCGAGCTGTCGCGGGGCTCGATGCTATGCTCGGGCTTCCGCTCCGGCAGGAGCACTGGCCTCCCTTTTCGGGGGTCGAACGATGAACGGGATGATCGAGCTGAGCAACATGATACCCGCGATGATGTAGAAGGCGCCCGCGTAGCTGCCGGTAGCGTCGTACATGTAGGAGATCAACGTCGGGCCGAGCACGCCTCCGAACCCCCAGGCGGTTATCATCAACCCGTAAATGGTCCCGACGTTCTTGGATCCGAAGTAGTCGGCGTTGAAGGCCGGCATAGTCCCGAAACCGCCACCGTAGCAGGAGACTATGATGAAAGCGAGGACGGCCAGCAGGAAGAACGAGAAGCCGAGAACCGGTATGAGGAAGAACAGCGCTGCCTGCAAGAGGTACATTATCAGAAAGCAGGAACAGGAGCGCCCAGAGCGCGTACCACTGCCAGGTGTTGAGCGCGCCGCCCAGCTCGTAGTCCACGCCCGAACGTTCGCCCGTGTCATCCTGTTCGGGCTCCCAACCCTCCGGCGTCCAGCCCTCCGGCGGATTCTTCATAAAGAACGCCGCGCCGACCACCATGACGAGGTAAATAATGCCGAGGATCGCGAAGGTCGGGAAGAGCCCAACGCCCGAAACGAGTTGCTTTGCGACCGGCGCTGTCACCAACGCCCCCGCGCCGAAACCTGCGACGGCGATGCCGGTTATAAAGCCCCGCTTATCCGGGAACCACTTAACCAGGGTTGCGATGGGCACGATGTAGCCGAGGCCGATGCCGACACCGGCCATCAGTCCGTAGGTGAGGTACAGCGTCCACAGACCCCCGGCGTCGGGGGCGGCGAAGCTGGCGAGAAAGATGCCGGCCCCGTAAAGCACGCCCGAGGTGAGGGCCACGATGCGAGGACCGGACCTACCCATCCACAGACCGCCGAAGAAGGCGGCGAAGCCGAGGGCCAGGATTGCGATGCTGAACGTGGTGTTGACCTCGGAGACGCCCGTACCATACGCGTCGGACAGCGGTTTGCGGAAAACGCTCCAGGCATAGACTGCTCCCAGAGCTACCTGTATCACCACGCCCGCCAGGGCGATTATCCACCTATTGGTGACGTTCTGGTTGGCTGCTTGGCTTGACACTTATCTCCTCCTTACCCTAAGTATCCTGCCTGCGTCTGCTGAGACCTGTTATTCCCCTTTTGCCTCCCCGCGAATCAGTAGCGACCGACTGCTACACTTCGTCGAAGCTTACGTGACTATTCTCTCATATCCGCTATATACATTGAAACGGTTTCCTCGCAAGAAGCCCACCAGCGTCGTCCCGAACTGCCGGACCACGTGCACGGCCAGGCTGTTCGGGGCGGAGATGGCGCACATCACGGGCGCCCCGACGGTCAGGCACACTTCTGCAGGATCTCGGAGCTGCTGCGGCCGCTAACCATCACCACGCGGTCCGAGAGGGGTAACCGTCGCTCTACCACAGCTTCCCCGGCAGCTCGTAGGCTGTCTCGATAGCTTGTCACGCTCAGGAGGGTGCTTCCGAAGACACTGCTCAGCCGCAGGCAAATCGTGCATCAAGATAAGGGCCCTCCGGGATTGTTGGAGGACCCCAATTCCTACTTATAGCGGCCGGTTACTCAGGGCCGAGGAGGGCTAGGTAGCTATGCCCGGGCCTCCGCTTGGGCACCCGTTTCGGCTTCTCGGGGAGGTTCAGGTGGCCTGATAACTAGCGGGATAGCTGCGCTGACCAACATGATACCGGCCGAGATGTAAAGGGCGAGGTCGTACGTGCCGGTTATGTCCGTGGAGATCGCCAGGATCAGCGGACCAAGGAGGGTGGCGAGCCCCCAGGTGGCGGGTCCGCGATCACCGTGCCTGTCGCCGCGTATTTGGTTCCAGCCTTTGGTCTATTCGGAACCTTCGGCATTCTCGGCATCGCTTACATCATCATGGTCGGCGGCGCGGCCTTCTTCGTCAAGAAGACGTTTCTCGGGCCGATATAGTCCGAAAAAGTGGCCCAGCCGAGCCGCCCCCCCGCGTTGGCGACGGCCAGGATGACGACAAAGGTCGAGGCGAGGGTCGCGGTGGCTCCGCCGAGCTCGGAGGCAATCGCCTTAGCGTCGGAGATGATCGAGAGTCCGGCGGTCACGTTCAAAAAGAGCATGGCCCACAGGGCGTACCACTGCCACGTCTTGAGGGCACCGCTGAAGTCTCGTGTGCGCTCCTCCTCCTGGCTGCTCTCCTCCTCTGAGGTTTCGTGTCCTTCGGGGCTGTAGCCCTCGGGCGGGTTCGTGATGAAGAAGGCCGCGCCGCCGACGAAGACGATGTAGGCAAGCCCCAGGACGCCGAAGGTCCCGAACAGCCCGACGGCCGGGACCAGGTATCCGGCGACAGGCACGGTAAGCGCAGACCCACCACCGAAGCCCATCACCGCTATGCCGGTGGCGAAGCCGGGCCTGTCCGGGAACCACTTGGGGAGCACCTGAATCGGGATGATGTAGGCTAGCCCCAGACCGATCCCCGCGATGAGGCCGTACGTCAGGTACAGGACGACGAGGCTATCCTGGGCGAAGTAGGCCAGGGCAACGCCTATCCCGTACACTACGCCGCCCACCGTACCGACGATGCGGGGTCCAAACCGCCCCGTCAACTGGCCGGCGGCAAAGGCTGCGAAGCCGATCATAAGGATCGTGATAAAGAATGCCCAGTTGACGGCGGTGATGCCCGTGCCGTAGTTCTCCGAGAGCGGCACCCTAAAGATGCTCCAAGCGTAGACGGCTCCCAGCCCGAGTTGCATCAACACTGCGGCCGCAGCAACCACCCACCGGTTTGGGGTAGCCGCACTTGCTGTCTGACTAGACACTCAACTCCTCCTTCTCCCTAAAGTGCCTTATCCGTATCCAACCAGGACTTCAGTATTCCCCTTTTTCCTACCCGCGAATCTTTGGAAGCCGCACGCTTCTCCTTATCCGAGATTATGCGAGGACTCTTTCGTGCCCACTATATACGTTGAAGCGGTTCCCACGCAAGAAACCGAGCAGCGTCATCCCGAACTGCCGGGCTACGTCCACTGCCAGGCTGCTCGGGGCGGAGATCGCGCACACGATGGGCACCCCGGCGGTTAGACACTTTTGCAGGATCTCGAAGCTGCTGCGGCCGCTGACCATCACCACGTGATCCGAGAGGGGCAGCCGCCCCTCCAGGAGCGCCCAGCCGACGAGCTTGTCGGTCGCGTTGTGGCGGCCCACGTCCTCCCGGAGCGCGACGAGCTCGCCCTCCTTGTCGAAGAGCGCCGCCGCGTGCAGCCCGCCGGTGGCGTCGAAGAGCCCCTGCGCCTCCCGGAGCTTCTCCGGCAGCGCGTAGATCGTCTCCGGCGCTACCTCCGGTCCCGGCGGTATCACGGGGCAGTCGCGCAGCTCCAACTGCTCCAGGCTCGCCTTGCCGCACACCCCGCAGGCGCTCGTGGTGTAGAAGTGGCGCTCCAGGGGCCTGGGGTCGTAGGAGCGTCCGCCCCTGAGCTCCACGTTCACGATGTTGTACTGCTGCTCGGCGTCGACGCAGTAGCTGATCCTGCTTATGTCCTCTGGAGAGGAGGGGCTTCTCTAGCATCCGCGCTCCGCTCGTGTCCTGTCGTCCCACAGGCAAGTTTACCAGCGCGCTTTATCGGTATGGATTTTTCCTCTATCGAGGTCTCTTGTTGCGGCTTTCTGGCAAATAAGAGAGGCCGGGGAGATTCCCCGGCCTCTCCATCGCGGCTTTCTTCGGGTTGCCTCTCGGCTCTCCCTAAGCCCTCTGGGCGCCCTGTAGGTCGCCGTGCGGGTCGAGCACATACTTCACGGACGTGCCCGAGTCGAAGTCCTGGTAGCCCTGCGGAGCGTCGTCCAGGGGGATGACCTGGGCGTTGACGGCCTTGGCGATCTGGGCCTTGTCGTTGAGGATAGACATCATCAGCTCGCGGTTGTACTGCATGACCGGGCACTGGCCGGTGTAGAAGGCGTGGCTCCTGGCCCAGCCGAGGCCGAAGTCCATGCTGAGCGCGCCGCGCTGGGCGGCTTCGTCCACCCCGCCGGGGTCCTCGGTCACGTACAGGCCCGGTATGCCGATGCTCCCGCCGGCGCGCGTGATGGTCATCGCGTCGTTGAGCACCGTGGCCGGGGCCTCCCCCGACTCCGAGCCGTGCCCACGGGCCTCGAAGCCGACGGCGTCGACCACGCAGTCCACGATCGGCTCGCCCATGATCTCGGAGATCTGGTCCTCTATAGCGGCGTCTTGCGTGATGTCCAGCGGCACGCAGCCGAAGCTCTCGGCCTGCTTGAGGCGCTCCTCGATCGCGTCGCCGACGATGACGACCGCCGCCCCCAACAGCTGCGCCGCGTGGGCCGCGGCGAGGCCGACCGGACCGGCACCCGCGACGTAGACCGTCGAACCCGTGGTGCAGCCCGCCATGGTGGCGCCGTGGTAGCCGGTCGGGAAGATGTCCGAGAGCATGGTGAGGTCCAGGATCTTCTCCATCGCCTGGTCCTTGTCGGGGAACGGCAGGAGGTTGAAGTCCGCGAAGGGGACCATCACGTAGTCGGCCTGCCCGCCGGGCCAACCGCCCATATCCACGTAGCCGTAGGCCGAGCCGGGCCTTTCCGGGTTGACGTTCAGACAAATACCGGTCATGCGCTCTTTGCACGCCCGACAGCGCCCGCAGGCGATGTTGAACGGGACGGAGCAGAGATCGCCCTCTTTGATGAACTGTACGTCATTGCCGACCTCGATCACCTCGCCGGTGATCTCGTGCCCCAGGGTCTGCCCCTGGGGCGCCGTCGTCCGGCCCCGGACCATGTGCTGGTCCGAACCGCAGATGTTGGTCGACACGATCCGCAGGATCACGCCGTGATGGGCCTCCTGAGTACTGAACCCCATGTTGCTTGCTACGTACTCGGGGACCTCGAGCTTCGGGTAGCCGATGTCCTCGATCGTTACCTCGCCCGGTCCCTGGTAGACCACGCACCTGTTTTCAGCCACTATTTACTCCTTTAACGAAGAGTCTTGCTCGAAACCACGAACTAGGGACGGGAATAACGTCCCACAACCAACTTCTTCTTCGCAGGCCTCCTTTCCCCGAGCTCTGCTTATTACGTATATTCCACCGTACCAAATGTCCAAACCTCGCACAACATCTATCCGTCTCATGCTCGCCGCAGGGCTCCCGGCTGGCGGTTAGCGGAAATTCGAGTACGAAACAAGACTCTTGTGAACGGAAATAGTTTCGCATTGAAGGCAATACGTTTACAATTGGCGGGGGAGAACTATAGATAGGGATAAGTGGCTGCATAAAGGGAAGGAGAGGGGTATGTTCCTCAAGTTGACCGACGCGGACGGGTTGTGGTCCAAGGTCAAGAACCACGTCGGCGTGAAGGTGAAGCACCCGGTCAGCCCGGCGACCCGCGAATTGCGAGCCCGCATAAACGATCCCGGCGTGAAGAAGACGAGCAGCGTGTGCCCGTACTGCGCGGTCGGCTGCTCGACCCTGGTCTACAGCCGGGATGGCCGCATCATAGACATAGAGGGCAACCCGGACTCGCCCATCAACGCGGGAACTTTGTGCCCCAAGGGCTCGGCGATCTACGGGATGATGAACTCACCGTACCGCTGGACGAAGGTCAAGTACCGCAGGCCCTACTCCGAGGAGTGGGAGGAGCTGTCGCTGGACGAGGCGATGGACATGATCGCCGACCGGATCAAGAAGACCCGCGACGAGAACTGGGAAGACGCCGACGAGGAGGGCAGGAAGCTAAGCCGCTCGATGGCCGTCGCCTCCGTCGGCGGGGCTACGATAGACAACGAGGAGAACTACCTCATCACCAAGCTCTTCCACACTTTAGGGTTCGTACGAATAACGAACCAGGCACGAATATGACACAGCTCCACGGTGCCCGGTCTGGGCATCACGTATGGTAGGGGCGGCGCCACCACCAACCTGATGGACCTTCAAAACGCGGATTGTATCCTGATACAGGGCTCGAACATGGCCGAGGCCCACCCGGTGGGCTTCAGGCATCCCATGATCGCCAAAGAGAAGGGCGCCAAGCTCATCCACATAGACCCGCGCTTTACGCGCACGAGCGCGATGTGCGACATCTACGCGCCGATAAGGCCCGGCACGGACATAGCGTTCCTGGGCGGCATGATCAACTACGTCATGGAGAACGAGAAGTATTTCAAGGAGTACGTGCTCGGCTTCACGAACGCCTCCACCCTCATAACCGAGGACTACGAGGACGTGGACGATACAGGCCTCTTTTCCGGTTGGGACGAGGAGAACCAGACGTACGACGTGTCAAGCTGGCGTTACGAGGGAGACCCCATCGACTACGCCTCCGTCGGGGGGAGCCAGGGCCGCATTGTAGGCGAGGAAGTCGGAGGAGTAGCACAAGAGCAGGAGGGAGAACGCCCGACCGACCCCACGCTCGAGCACCCGCGCTGTGTGTTCCAGATTCTCAAGCGCCACTTCTCCAAATACACCCCGGAGATGGTCGAGCGCGTGACCGGCTGCCCCAAAGAGGCGTTCTTCAAGGTAGCCGAGACCATCTGCGAGAACTCCGGGCGCGACAGGACCACGGCCTTCTGCTACGCCGTCGGCTGGACCCAGCACTCCAAAGGCGTCCAGATCATCCGCACCGCCGCCATTCTGCAACTCCTCTTGGGCAACATCGGCCGACCCGGCGGCGGGGTGATGGCTCTGCGCGGCCACGCGACCATCCAGGGCTCGACCGATATCGCTACCCTCTACAACATCCTCCCCGGCTACCTGCCTATGCCGGACGTGGCCAAAGACCACGACACGTGGAAGGACTACGTAGAGGACGAGACGGCCGCTACGGGGTGGTGGAGTAACTTCCCCAAGTACATAACCAGCCAGATGAAGGCCTGGTACGGCGAAGACTTCGACCCCGAGACGGGCGAGCTCTTCGACTACTTCCCGCGCCTCTCCGGCGACCACTCCTACTACCCGACGATCATGGAGATGAAAGACGGCGGCGTCAAGGGTTGCTTCGTCTTCGGGCAGAACTTCGCCGTCGGGGGTCCCCACGCCCGGATGGCCCGCGACGGCATCCGAAACCTCGATTGGCTCGTCGTCCTGGACGCCTACGAGGTGGAGGTCGCCACCTCCTGGAAGCTGGACGGGGTGGACCCCAAGGAGTGCGGCACGGAGACCTTCTTTATACCCTGCGCCCTCATCGCCGAGAAGGAGGGCTCCTTTACCCAGACCCAGCGCATGTTGCAGTGGCACGACAAGGCCGTCGAGCCGCCGGGTGATGCGAGGAGCGACGCCTGGTTTGTCTTCCACCTGGGGCGCAGGCTCAAGGAGCTCTACAAAGACTCCGGAGAGTCGCGCGACTCGCTCATAAAGTCCCTGACCTGGAACTACCCGACCGAGGGCGAGCGCGAGGAGCCGGACATAGAGAGCATCCTGAAGGAGGTAAGCGGCTACAACGTAGCCGACGGCTCGCCGGTGGGCGGTTTCGTGCAGCTTCAGGCCGACGGTTCGACGGCGTGCGGGGGTTGGATCTACTCTGGTGTCTACGCCGATGGGGTGAACCAGGCTCGCCGCCGCAAGCCCTGGCGAGAGCAAAACCTGGTGGCAAAGGAGTGGGGCTGGGCGTGGCCGGACAACCGCCGTATCCTCTACAATCGCGCCTCCGCCGACCCCGAGGGCAAGCCCTGGTCAGAGAAGAAGAAGTACGTCTGGTGGGACGAGGACGAGGAGAAGTGGACCGGCATAGACAAACCCGACTTCATACCGACCAAGGCGCCGTCCTACCGCCCGGGTCCCGACGACGAGGGGGTCGATGCGATCCCCGGCGACGGTCCGTTCATCATACAAGGCGACGGGAAGGGCTGGCTCTTCGCCCCGGTGGGCCTTAAGGATGGACCCTTGCCGGTCCACTACGAGCCGATAGAGTCGCCGGTCAAGAACCTGATGTACCAACAGCACCACGATCCTGCGGCCAGGACGTTCGACCGGCCCGACAACCCGTACAACAAGCCCGAAGACCCGAACTACCCGTACGTGGTAACCACCTACCGGCTCACCGAGCACCACACCAGCGGGGCGATGAGCCGCTGGATCCCCTGGCTCAACGAGCTGCAGCCGGAGCTCTTCGCCGAGATCAGCCCCGAGCTCGCCGGGGAGAAGGGCATCGAGAACACCGGCTGGGTGACCATCGAGACGACCCGCGGCAAGATCCATTGCAAGGCGCTCGTGAGTGACCGCATCCCGGTCTACGACTTCGAGGGCAAGAGGCTTCACACCATCGGGCTCCCCTACCACTGGGGACCGAACGGCCTGGTCAAGGGCGACGTGGTCAACGACCTGGTACCGGTCTCCCTGGAGGCCAACGTCGCCATCCACGAGGCGAAGGCCTTCACCGCGAACCTGAAGAAGGGGCGCGTGTGAGCGACGAGGGCCGCGAGACGATGCAGCAGGAGCTGATGGACCTCGGAGCGTGGCTTACCGAGCACCCTAAGGCTGTCAGGAAGAACCTCAAGCCCATCCGTGGGAGTGTGGTTCTCGGTCCCGGGATCTACTACAACATCGGGACGGGGATGGTCGAGCGGATCTACGCTCCGCAGCATATGGCCCTAGGTAGCAGGGTGTTCCGCGTAAAGAGAGACCCGGCCGCCCCGGTCGAGGAGATCCGGCGACGAGTGCTAGAAGGGAAGTAAAGTGGCGACAGGATTCCTGACCGACACCACGGTCTGCATCGGCTGCAAGGCGTGTGAGGTTGCCTGCAAGCAGTGGAACCAGATCCCCGCCGACGGCTACGAGCTTACCGGCGACTCCTACGACAACACCAGGCAACTCTCCGGCACCACCTGGCGCCACGTCGCCTTTATCGAGAACCCCAAGAAACGGCGCCTGACCGGCGACGTGGACCTCGTAGCGCTCGCCGAGGACGTGCGGGAGCAGCTCCCGGGCGGCGCTGAACTCGACGCCCTCGGACGGTGGACGTTCATGAGCGACGTGTGCAAGCACTGCGTCGAGGCACCGTGCCAGCAGGCGTGCCCGACCGGCGCGATCATCCGCAACGAGTTCGACAACGTCTACATCCAACCCGACGTCTGCAACGGTTGCGGCTACTGCGTCCCGGCCTGCCCCTACGGCGTAATCACCCAGGTCCCGGAGGACGGCCGGGTCTTCAAATGCACCCTGTGCTACGACCGCCAGCGCGATGGGTTGGAACCGGCCTGCGCCAAGGCCTGTCCGACCAACTCGATCATGTTCGGCGAGGTCGAGGAGCTGAAGAGGGTAGCTGAGGAGAGGGTGGCCACCTTGCACGACAGAGGTTACACCGAAGCGTTCGTCTACGGTACGCCCGAGGTGGGAGGGACCGGCGGCATCGGGGGGAACCACTCCAAGTTTATCCTCCTGGACGAGCCGGAGACGTATAACCTCCCCGAGCACCCGTTCATGCCCCAGGCGAAGGTCAAGGGCGCTCTGGTGACCAGCGCCATCGCCGCCGGGGTCCTGGGCGCGGTCGTAGCCCTCGCCTTCCGGGACTAGAGAGGAGAGACGTATGACAGACGTTTCGCAGGCGTCCCGACAGCAGCAGAACGGTGGGGTGGAAACCTCCCGCCATCCCGAGACAGATCCCCAGAGGCAGGACAAGAACTACTACGGCATACCGCCGATAAAGAAGGCGCACTGGACGTGGCAGATACCGATCTACTTCTGGATCGGGGGTATCGCCGCCGGGGTGCAGCTGTTCACGACGCTGGCCAACGTTCTGGGCCACAAAGACCAGGCGCTGATCAGGATCGGCAGGTACACTGCGCTCGTCGCGATGATCCTGAGCCCGATATTCCTGATCTGGGACCTCGGACGGCCCGAGCGCTTCTACAACATGATGCGTATCTGGAAGCTGCGCTCGCCGATGTCCAACCAGACCTGGTCGCTCGTCGTGTACGGGAACCTGAGCGGGCTCATAGCGGCGCGCCAGGCCGCCGAAGACGGGTTGCTCGGGCGCAACTTCCTCTCCAGGCTCCTGATCAAAGCCATACCCGCGCGTCTCCTCAGCGTCCTCGCCCTGCCGGTCGCCCTGTTCGTCGGGTCGAACACGGGGACGCTCTTGAGCGCGACCTCGGTTCCGATCTGGGCGCGCAACTGGGCGCTCATGGGTCCGACGTTCCTCGCCTCGGGCGTCTCCACGGCGCTCTCGTACCTCTCGCTCGTCCTGCACCTGGGCCGCTGGGGCGAGGAGAGAACCCTGCACGTGCTCCGGCGAGCGGAGCGGCTCATCATCCTCGTGGAGACGGCCCTGATCGCCGCCTCCCTCCTGCGAATGGGCAGGTGGGGCAAGCCGCTCTTCTCAAAGGAGATAGCGCCGCTCTTCGTCGGTGGCACCCTCCTTGCCGGCATCGCTGCCCCCTTCGCGCTGCTCTTCGGAAAAGAGACTCGCGGCAAGAGCATCCTCGCCTCGACGCTTGTCCTCGCCGGCGGTCTGGCCTTCCGCTTCGCTGTCGTCCTCGCCGGCCGTGAGAGCGCCGACGACCCCGAGGCGTACTTCACCTTCGCCAAGAAGGAGAACGCCCCGGAGCCGGGGGACAAGATCTAGAGCGGCCGGTTTTTGGGCCAACGGCCGGGGACAACGGCTGGTACGAAGCGGAAGGGGCTCCGAAGACCGGCCCCTGCTTGCCGAGTGCGGTCCTTAACCGATGTCGCCCGCGTATTCCTCGTCCGTGACAGGCCCTAACCAGTCGGTGCCGCCGCCGGAGTTCGCGGCCGGGTTGACGGCGATGTGGACCATGAATGTCTCCGGCCCCGCCCCGTGCCAGTGCTTCTCTCCGGGCGCGAAGTAGACGATGTCTCCGGTTCCTATCTCGACCCACGGCTCGCCTTCCTTTTGCGCTCTCCCTTCTCCGGTTACGACGTAGAGGATCTGTCCTTCGGGGTGCGTGTGCCAGTTGGTGCGCGCCCCGGGCTCGAAGAGCACGCGGAAGACCCCCGCGTCGGGAGATGGGCCCGCAGGCGCTGCGTCCAGCCACACGGTGCCGGTGAACCACTCTTCCGGGGCGCGCCGGGTCTCCACGTCCCGCGTCGAAACTAATTTCATGTGCCTCCCTCCGGTCGGCTTTTTTAGTTGTTAGTCTTCGGTTATCAGTTCTTTAAATGCGAGACCGCGTGGCGCGAACCGCACCAAGAGATTGGTGGGAATCGGCAACGGTTCGCCATCTGCCCGGCTCGGCGGTCGAAAACCAAAAACTGACAACTGATAACTCTAAACCAGGCGGTGTTCGAGGATCTTGTGCAGGCGCGGCTCCTCTATGTCCTCCGGGGTGGGCTTCTCGACTGTTAGGGAGGCTTCCCGGCCGCGCAGTTGCAGGGTGGAGACGTGGTTCTCGAACCAGGGCTCTTTGTGCGTCAGGCGCCAGCGGACATTCGGCTCTTTGGCACCGGCCAGGCGGGCCAGCGTCTTGCCGACGCGCTCGCCACGCTTCGTCCAGCCTGCTCGCATGACGAGGCGCTCGGCGAGGCCGAGCGGGTTGCGCAAGGGCGAGCTGGTCGCCTGGTAGACGGGGCTCTCCGCGCCGTCCCCGAAGCCGACCTCGGCCAGGTAGCCGTGATGAACGTCGCCGGAGAGCACGACCACGGAAGCGGGGGGACGTTTGGGAGAGCGTTCTCCCGCGCTGACGGACCTCAAGAGGTTCGCGAGGTCGTCGAAGGAGTCGTGAAAGGCCGCCCAGTGCTCCAGGTCCACGAGCTGGCGGATTCCCTCTCCGAGCCACGCCGCAGGTCTGCCCCAGGCGCCCGCGCAGACGGCCTCGTTCCAAGATTCGAGGTGGTGCAGGCCGGGCGAGAGGAGGAAAGGGAGCGAGGTGCCGAGCAGGAGGTGGTCGAAGTCGCCAGTGGCTTTCTCTTCGATCCAGTTCCACTCGGCGCCATCGATCATGGAGCGGCGCTGCTCCTTCAAGACCCGTCCGGCGCGCGAGTCCATGACGATGAGGCGGACCTTACCAAAATCGCGGTGGAAGCTCCAGCGGGTACCGTCGGTCTCTCGGTCGGCCCTGTGAGCGAACTCGCGCAGGATGCGGGTCGCGTCCGGGGCTCTTTGCACCCGTCTGAACAGCTCGTCTCTATCGAGTTCCTCGGGAGAGAGGTTGCCGAGGTGTTGGTAGACCCAGTACGACACGAACGCGCTGACGATGCGCTCCTCCCACCACGGCTTGGCCCTTATCTGCCGGATCCAGGCCTCCGAGATATTCCAGTCGTCGTTGACGTCGTGGTCGTCGAAGATCATGGCCGAGGGCACGGTGGAGAGGAGCCAGCGGATGGCGGGGTCTTTCCAGGAGTCCCAGTAGAGGTGGGTGTACTCCTCGAAGTCCGCAACCTCCTCTCCGGGGGGCTCGTCGGGGTCGCGCCGGGAGCGGATAAAGTCGCGGGTGCCCGCGGAGACCTCGTCGGCGTAGACCTGGTCCCCGAGCAAGAGGAGCGCGTCGGGCCAGGTCTCGCGGGGCTCGCGGCGCATTCTGAGGGCCAGCGCATACAGAGCGTCGCGCTCGTACCGGCCCTTGGTCAAACCTCGCTTCAGGGTATACGGGGGCTCGTGTGGGGCGAAGACGCGGCAGGAGCCGAAGGCGAGGTCCAGTTTGCCGTCAGGGGCGATGGTTCGGATCGCGGGGGTCGGGAAGGGATAGCCCTCTTCCGGCCAGACCTGCTCTCCGTCGAGTGCTACGGAGTACTCATAGTACGAGCCGGGTTCGAGGTCCCTGATCAGGACGAGCGCGTAGTGGTGACCCTCGACGGAAAAGGTGCGTGCGCGATGGCCCGTACCGTCGACCGCTACTTCGACCTCGCAAGGCCCGTCGGTCTCCACCCAGATCGTGGCGTCGTGGGCTCCGGTATACCGGAGGAGCGGGCCGAGGACGAGGGTAGACATGGGAGAAGTCTTCCCAGTACCAGGTTCGTTTACGCGAGCCCGATAAGCTGGACCATGACCGTGACACCGGCGACTATGAGGACGGCGCCGATTATGTCGAAGACGACGCCGGAGCGGACCATCTTCGTTATCGGGATCATGCCGGAGCCGTAGACGATAGCGTTCGGGGGAGTGGAGACCGGGAGCATGAAGCCGTACGAGGCGCCGAAGATCGCGGCCAGGGCCGGGACCAGGGGATCCACCCCCGCGGCGTTGGCGATAGGTATAACTATAGGGACGACGATTCCCACGCTGGCGGTGTTGCTCGTGGTCTCGGAGATGAGGATGGCCACCACCGTGGCGAGGAGCGTTATCCCGAGCAGGCTGGTGACGCCCAGGGTGTTGGTCACCCCGTTGCCTATGACCTTGGCGAGCCCGGTGTCGGAGAGGAGCTTGCCCAAAGTGATGCCGGCGCCGAAGAGCAGGATGGTGCCCCAGTCTATGCGGACGGCCTCGTTCCAGGTGAGGGTGAAGCGCCGTTCGGACCAGTTGACCGGCAGGAGGAAGAGGAGCGCCGCGGCGAGGATCGCCACGACCCCCTCGTTCAGGTGAGTTTTCAGGAAGGTCGCTGGAGTGGACGTTTCTCCCAAGATGAGGTTCACTATTCCGGGGAGGATCCAGAGGGTGACCGCGACCGCGAAGGCGATGATGGTGTTGCGCTCGCCGGCGGAGATACCGCCGAGTCTGCGGCGCTCCTCGGCGACGTACTCGTCGGCGCCCGAGATTCGGCGCACCTCCGGGCGGTTGAGGAGGATCAGGATCACGCAGAGCGCCAGGAACATGAGCAGCACGATCGGGAGCGCCGTTATGGTCCACTGGAAGAAGGAGATGGTCGTCCCCGTCTCGTCCTCGATGAACCCGATACCGATGAGGTTCGGCGGGCTGCCGATCGGGCGCCAAAGGCTATGATGACGCCGTAGGTGGAGCTGCTCACCCCCGGGATGGAGAGCACCCTGAAGGCGAACCTCTTGTCGAGACCGTGCGTCATCATGGCCTGCGCGATGATGAACGCCCCTATGAAGAGGAAGATCGTGTCGGACGCGAAAGCTCCGAATACGCCGTCCGCCGAGGCTACCCCGAAGAGCACGCACATCGCCAGGGCCAGCACCGCCGTCACGGGGATGGGGATCGGCTCCGTGAGCCAGTAAACGATGACGAAGGCGAAGATCGCCGCCAGAGCCTGCTGCTCCGGCTCTAGCCCAAGGGGAATGAGGTACAACGCGAGGAAGACGATAGGCCCGAGAAAGAGCCCTATGGTCTGCCGCAACCGCTCGAAGCGCTCCTCCGCCGGAGAGAGTCTCTCTCGCTGCTCGTCGAGGGTCTGGTAAGTGCCTCCGGGTCTTGTCGCCTCGCTCATGCCCTCCTCCTCCCGCTCATCGTAGGCTTCCCCTGGCGGCAGTATACATAGACTTAGAAGTGTTGGAAGGGCTGGTTCCTATCTAACGCGGGATTTGCGGTGGAGGGCGGCTTGGATACGGCGGGCGTCCTCGTAGTCGCGGACCGCGTCCCAGAGCTTGCCTTCGGGGACGGTAGTGTGCCAGCGGTCGGCCCGGTAGCCGTAGCGGCGCTTGAGGGCCCGGACGGAGTCCTCGGTGTAGCGCAGGGCGTAGACGAGCTTGCGCACCTCGTCGGCCTTGCGGGGAAGGAGGCCGTGGCGGCTCTCGGTCCACCATCCGATCTCCGGCTGCGGCTCCTCGGAACGGAGGATCAGGCTGGCCTCCCACTCGACCCGCAGGGCGTTCATCTCGAACGTACCCGGCAGGACGTTCAGGGGTCCCAGGGTGAACGAGTCGTCTGCATGGAACCCGAATGTTGCCTCGAAGAGTTCTTCGAGACGCTGTTCTCCGAGGTTCTCGTAGCGCGAGCGGAGGGCGAGGAGCTGTTCGTCGGAGTAAACCCCGAGCCCCCTGGCGGTCGGTCGCTTCGGATGGAGTCCGCCCCGACGCAGCACCCTCGAGAACGCGCCATACAGGCGAAGGCTCCTGAAGAGCCAGAACAGGTACCCCACGACGCCGAGCGCGAGGCTGAAGGACATGGCGCCATAGAATGCCGCCGAGGGAACAGAGACCCCCTGGCCCTCGACGCTTCGTGCCCCGAAGACGTTGTAAATCAGCACCAGGGCGGTTGTCGTGGCAACGAAGGCCGCGAACCCGACGAGCAGAAAGGCCCCGAGCCTCCTTATGGGTGGAGAGCAGGCGGAGGCAAGCCCCTCCCACGCTATCCGTTCCTCGTCGATGCCGAACGACGCCGTCTGCAACCTTTCCACGAGAAGCAGTATACCCGCAACCTTCGGGACAGGCTGGGTGAAGACACACTTTGCCGGCAGCCGCCCACGGTAGCCCAAAGTTGAACGGCCGGAGGCGTTCGCCGATAATGATGCAACTGTCACGGGGCGTCGGGGTTCACGGGGAAATGAGGGGCGTGTGAGATCCAGGGTATGCGGCGAGGTCGGGCCGAGTAGGAGCTTTCGGGCAAGTATAGTTTTGGGCGCACTGCTCCTGGTGTTGTTAGCGCCTGGTGCTTGCGGCGGCGGTAGCGCCGGGGACGATTACCCTGAAGGGGACGTCGAGATCATGGCGCCGGCGGACCCCGGAGGCGGGTGGGACCAGACCGCGCGCCATGCAGAGCGCCCTGACTGAGGGTGGGATCGTCGAGGAGAACGTCGAGGTCTACAACGTCGGCGGCGCCGGAGGAACGATAGGGCTCGCCCAGTTCGTCAGCGACAACGCCGGAGACCCGAACCAGCTGATGGTCATGGGGCTGGTGATGCTAGGGGCGATACAGACCAATGACTCCCCGGTGGAGGTCAACCAGGCGACGCCTATCGCCAGCCTGCTCACGGAGTGGGAGGCCATAGTGGTACCGGCCGATTCGGAGTACCAGACCCTCGAGCAGCTCGTGGAAGCCTTCAGGGCCGATCCGGGGAGCATTAGCTGGGGCGGGGGCTCCGCCGGCGGGACGGACCAGATCCTGGTCGGGCTGCTCGCCCAGGAGGCCGGGGTGGACCCGGCGGAGATCAACTACATCGCACACTCCGGCGGCGGCGAGGCGACGGCAGC
>JAIVIG010000461.1:1295-4048 GCA_020200675.1 Actinomycetota bacterium | reverse complement strand
GGTTCACAGGGAAGGCTCGAGTCCACCCATCCTACCCCACCATGTCTCTAGCGGGCATGCCTAGGATGGGCATCGAGTTCAGCTTCGATTCTTCTACCCCGAGAGCTTGATATTCACACGAGTGCGTGGAGCTCGACTTTAGCCATTCAGGCTGCATAGCAAACCGCCTCGGTTAGCCGTTCCATGAAGGCCCGCGGGACTTTTATCGTGTCGGCCTCAAAAGGCGACCCGTAAAAACTCTGCTCCTCCTGGGCCCACAACTCTTTACGCACCATGGCGAGTGCATCGGCGAAGGTCGGATGAGCCTTGTGGTACCAGCCCGCCTGGCGCCGAAAGGCGCTCGCTGCCTGTCTCATCCGCTGATGTGCAAACAATGCGATCAGCGAGAACAACCCCAACAGCGCTGGTGTGGTGCGCCGGATCGCCATATCCGACCACTGCCTCTGCGTCTCGAATCCCAGGTGCCTACGCACCTCCTGGAAGGTCACCTCTAGCTGCCAACGCATCACGAACCACGAGAGGATCTCCTCCGGATCGGCATCGAGGTCGGTACACAGGAGGGCCTGGGGTTTGAACTCTCCTTGCGGGTCACGGACCAGAACCCAGCGCACAGGCACGGCAGGCAAGCCCGTGGAGTACCAAACGGCCGTCTTGGAAGAGACTTCGACCATGCGCTGTTCGCTGCCGTACCAGTTAGCGATCGTGGTCGGCTTCCAAACGGTTTTCGGGTCTTGGGCCACCTCAGAAAGGTTGGGTAAGCGCTCGCCCTTTATGCGAGGTCTTCCTATCTGATGAGGGCGTCGTGGCGGAGCCGGCTCGTAGAGGGCGGCATCCAAGCGCAAGCGTGTGACGAAGGCGATCGGATCGGAGAGTTTGCGGCAGCGATCGAGGAGCTTCAAGGAAGCGTAAGCGCGATCGGCTACGGCCACGATCTCACGCTCGGGGTACCAGCGCCTTAGCACCAACAGCAGCTGCCAGGCCCATTCAGTTATCTTCTTGTGGCGTTTGCCCCGCTTGGCGGCATAACGCTCAGAGGGAGCCAGGGCACTAAGGAAGGGCAAGGCCCACACCCGCGCGGCCCAGGGGACCTCCACCAACAGCATCACGCACACCCACCTCAGCCCGCTGCTCTTCACGAAGTTTTCGTGAGTGGAACGAACCGGATCTCGGTAGACGCCCTTGGCTGAGATCTTCTTGCCCCAACGTCTCTCCAAGGTCTCGTCGATGCCTACGACCAGAGGATCTCCGTCGGCCACGAACATCTCCACCAACAACCCTAACAGCACACGGCTTGCCTTTACGCTCGACCAGTTGGCGTGACTGAGCACCCGGTGGTAGCGATGGAACCCTTTGTGGTGGTCCAAGCCCATCGCACGCAAGGCAGAGCTGACCGTTCGTCGGCCCGGAGCGAGGATCGCGCCCATCAAGAGGACTTGGGCATTTTGCCAGACGCGCTTTGAGAATAGTGGCGCGAACGGCACCAAAAGCCGTATCATCGTGGCAGGTAGGGTACGCATCTCGATCACCTCTTCTTTGGCGGATTGCGGTGACGAGCGTACCCTACCCCTTTCGCTTCCAAATCGCTAAAGTCGAGCCCAGAGAGACTGTCCGAAAAGGGTCGGAGGAGTCTGCTGTGTAGCCTTACGGAGCACCGAAACGCTACTTTTCGGTCCATCTTTGCCTCCCTACACCTCCAAATTCACGCTCAGAGCGTTGCTCGTACCCCTTTTCGGACAGTTTCTTGACGGCGTTCTCGGAAGATGAGATGAGAAGGCCGACCCCCAGATACGCAGTACCCTTAGGGTCTGCAAAGATTGACGGGCTCTTACGCCCAATATGGAAGGAGGATCGGCCCACCATGGATGGTAGCAAACAGCATCCAAATATGACAGCCGGACTAGACCTCGGCGACAAATACTCCTACCTGTGCCTCATCGACACAGAGAGCGGCGAGGTGATCGAGGAGGGCAGGCTGCGCACCACGCCCGAGGCCTTCGGGAGACGCTTCGCTTCGGAGCCCTCGCTGCGTATAGCCATCGAGGCTGGGACTCACTCGCCGTGGGCAAGCAGGGTGCTCGAGGAATGTGGCCATGAGGTATTGGTGGCCAATGCACGTAAACTGAGGCTCATCTACGCCAACAAGCGTAAGAGCGATGAGATAGATGCCGAGAATCTGGCTCGCCTGGCGCGAGTGGACCCGAAGCTCTTGTACCCACTCAAGCATCGGGGCGAAAACTCTCAGGCTCATATGGCCTTAATCCGCTCCCGGCAGGCATTGATCGGTTGCCGTACACAGCTTGTAAACCATGTTCGAGGAGCGGTCAAATCCTTCGGAGCCCGCTTGCCCAAGTGCCCGGCGAGAAGCTTCCACAACAGAGCGCCTGAGCACATCCCCGAGGCGCTCTGTGCGGCCCTAGGTCCCATCCTGGAGCAGATCGGCTCGCTCACAGAGCGCATCCGCGACTACGACCGAAAGCTGGAAACCATCGCTAAAGAACACTATCCCGAAACCGAGCTCTTGCGCCAGGTCGAGGGGATCGGGTCGCTTACGGCGCTCACCTTCGTGCTCACCTTGGAAGATCCCCACCGCTTCGAAAAGAGCCGCTGTGTAGGAGCGTACCTGGGGCTGGTGCCCGCCACCTCCCAGTCGGGAGAGAGGGATCCTCAGAAACGCATCTCCAAGGAAGGCGACGAGATGCTAAGGAGACTCCTGGTAGGAAGCGCTCACTACATCCTGGGTCCCTTCGGAGGGG
>JAIVIG010000461.1:0-1277 GCA_020200675.1 Actinomycetota bacterium | reverse complement strand
GGACTCGGACCTAAGACGTCATGGTGAAAAGATAGCCTCCTGCGGGGGCAAGAACGCAAAGAAACGAGCGGCGGTGGCCGTGGCGAGGAAGCTTGCGGTGCTTTTGCACCGCCTATGGGTTAGTGGGGAGGTTTACGAACCGCTCTACAACGCAAACAGGTGCGGAGATGTAGCAGCTTAGAGGGAGAAGAGCGACGGAGCAGGGTAGAAGCTAAAGAGGAGGTGATGATCCAGAGCGAGGACCCTGAAGGTACGGAGAGCACGGCTTCTTGCCCGAATGCGCTTCGGATCTGATGAGGTGACTGCGCCATGCGAACTTGTCCCACCCCTCAAGGAGGAGAGGCCGCTCGGAAGATTGCAGCACCTTAGTGGAGCCCGAAAAGACGGATCTCATCCTATGCACCGAGTCAGAAGAGAGTTGGCTCACCACGAGTGCGGATAGAAGCATAGCGCGAAGGGCAGAAGCTGATGCGCTCGGCCACGACAGAAGGCCGCCACGTCGGCTGCTTGACAAAATGTGCCTTCTCATAGAAGTTCGCACCAGGCTTCGGGAAGTGGCATCATACTTGTGGTGGAAAGGGATGAGACCCGTCTAGGGAGGCGGGTCAGAAAGGAGGAAGCACGATATGCCCACCTACGTCTCGTTGATCAACTGGACCGACCAAGGCATGAGGACTGTTACGGAGACCGTCGATCGGGGTGCCGCGTTCGCGGAACTTGCGCAGAAGCACGGCGCGAGCCTTGAGCAGGTCTACTGGACCGTAGGTCCCTACGACATCGTCGCCATAATCGAAGCCCCCGATGACGAGAGCCTTACCGCCGTGCTCCTGGAGGGCGGCTCGTGGGGCAACATCAGGACGACCACGCTTCGGGCCTACGACCGCGACCAGATGTCAGGCATCCTCCAAAGGCTCGGCTGAGCTCACACCCGCAACGGGCCGGGGTTCTTTCACTTGCCCTGGCCCTTCCTCTTCTTGCCCTTATTCACCGAAGTGCGTGGAAGGGTAATTCTCCGAAGTTTACGGGTGTGGACCCCGGTTCTGTGGTCTGGCTCTCACAGGACGAACAGCACGGGTGCTATCCATAGCAGGTTGACCAGCGCGAGGGCGAAGCACACCAAGAAGAAGATCGACTCGAAGGTCAGGTACGACTCTTGGCTCCTAAAGTGGACAAAGAGCAGACCCGACGAAACGGTGAGCCCGCCTAGGAGTGCCGCAGCCACCTTCAGTATCGGCCTTGGCTCGAAGACGTACCAGAACCCGGTGTCGTAGTAGAAG
>JAIVIG010000460.1 GCA_020200675.1 Actinomycetota bacterium | reverse complement strand
CGTTACCTTGCGCGGCGCGCCCGGATGCGGCTCATCACGCAGACCCTCCACCCCCTCGGCCAGGTAACGTTTGAGCCAGCGCCTCACTGTCTCCTCGCTGGCGCGGACGATTTCCGCGATCTCCCGCGATCTCTGCTGCGGTCAGGTGCCGCTCGGCGGCCAGCAAGACCATCTGTGCGCGCGTCCTCAGCCTCGCGTCGCGGGTCGTGCGGTACAGTTCCTCCAAAGCGTCGAGTTGCTCGGAGTCGAGGGGTGGGACACGAATCGGTTTCATGGGCTCCTCCTTCGCCCACAAGCTTACACCCCTCGGAAATAATCTGTTTGTACTTAGCGGTAGTTTGTTGAACATAGTCGAGAGCCATGTTCTAATGGTGGTGGAGGTGCTCGCCCATGACCAAACGCTCCCCCGTAAGTCCGGCTCCCGGCCCACTTGAGGACTATGCCCAAGGCTTCGATGATCTCTTCGGTGCTCGTGCCCAACGCCACGCTTTCAGGCGCTACCTGGAAGGTTTGCTCTTACCCGCCGAACGCAACAAGACTTTGACGGCTTTGGCCAACACCGAGCCGGTTGTAGGAGCACAGCGCAAAGAAGCGCAGAGCTTGCAATGGTTTATCTCGGAATCGAGGTGGGATCAGGAGGAGGTCAACGAGCGTAGGCTCGAGCTCTTGCTCGAAGAGCCCACTACCGCCGCCAATGATGAAGGTGTTCTGGTAATAGACGAACATGGGGATCGCAAATGGGGCAAGAGAACCGCGCATGTGGGCAGGCAGTGGTTAGCCAACATCGGCAAGACCGACAGCGGGGTGGTGAGCGTTACGAGTCTGTGGGCCGATGAGAGGATCTACTGGCCTTGTGCCTTCGAGCCTTACACCCCGGCGCACCACTTCGAGGGCGGCAAGAATGACGTGCAGTTTCGCACCAAGCTGAAGATAGCCTCACAGCTGGTGGAGATGGCCGTAGAGAGAAGCATCCCTTTCAGGGCGGTGGTGGCAGATTCGTTCTATGGCGAGGACGAGGGTTTCAAACAGAGACTTAACGAGCTTGAAGTAGGCTACGTGCTGGCCCTGAAACCCTCGCACGCCTGGTGGCACAAGGTAGGCGAGATAGGCTCGCCGTGGGCAGCAGCCATGGCGGCTGGCCAAGCATGGGAAGACGAGCGCCATCCCGGCGATTGGGTGAAGGTAACTCGACGTTTCAAGGATGGCCACGAGCAGGAGTGGTGGGCTCTGGAAGTGGATGTGGGCCCCTACGGTCCCCACAGAGATCGGCGATCGGTTGTGGCCACAACCGACCCCAAAGAGCTACCAGATAAAGCAACGTGGTACCTGGCTACTAACCTGCCTCATCCCAGCTCCAAGCGAGCGAGCGACAGCGAGCTAGAGGCGGCTGACCTGGCAGAGATCATACGCTTGTACGGGCTGAGGATGTGGGTTGAGCAAAGCTACAAGCAGGTCAAGCACGTCCTTGGATGGAGTGACTACCAGGTCAGGAGCGACCTGGCGATAAGACGCCACTGGCAGCTTATATGTTGCGCCTTTTCGTTCTGCTGGTGGGCGTACGGGCACTTGCCGATCGATGAGGAGGCCGAAACAGAGAACGATCCTCGCACCCCGCCAGAGGGAAGGGGGAAAAAGGAGAGCTTCTCCAGAGTCCTGGCCGCAGGCTTTGAGAATAGTGAGGGGATGGCTGGAACCTTATGTCATGCTGAGAAGATACTGGAGGGCGTTCTCCGGTATGCCCCCGCCACCTCAGCTAAGACGGCTGCTTGAGAGAGTGTTCTGCGGAGAGGGTCTCTACCTCTATGTCCACTAACAACAAACTACCGCTAAGTACATTCACGTAATTCCTGCGGGGTTGGAGCCCCGATGATCGGCAGGATTCGCCATGGGCATCGGTTGTAACGCTCGAAGAAGTCATAGGCCGCCGCAACGAGCGCCTTTATGTTCTCGAACAACTCGCAGTGGGTTACCTCACGCCTGAAGTGACGCCAGAGCATCTCGATGGGGTTCAGCCAGGGACTATAGGTCGGCAGGTAGAGCAACACTAAACGGCCAGCCGCTCCGCGCAGGACCGCCTCTACCTCATCGTCCTCGTGGGTGTTGGAGTTGTCCCAAGCCACATACACGGTGCCCGTCGGATGCTTCTCCAAGAGCGCTTCCAGCAGTTCGGCCGTCTCGCGTCTGCGCTTGCGTCTACGGATGAGGATCACCGTCTCGCCGGTGTGGTAGTCGACCGCCCCAATGCCGTAGCGCTTCTTGGGTTGGGCAGGTGTCGGGATCATCACCTGCTGGCCCTTCGGGCTCCACATCGCTTTGAGGGTGGGCATCCAACTCAGGTTGAACTCGTCGGCATAGTAGAAGACGTCTGCCGCTGCGAGGTTGTCGCGGGTCTCTTCGATCGTCTTTTTTTGAGGGCATACTCGGGGTCTGGGCTCGTGATGGTGTGCTGGGGACGGCTCAGAACGATGCCCGCCTCCTTCAGGTGCACCCGCACGCTCTCGTAAGTCACTCGGATGCCCGTTCTCTCGGCCATGTAGTCGGCCAGCCGCTGCAAAGTCCACACCGAGAACGGCAAATCCAGGCTACGAGGACGGCGACGAACGGCGTGGATCAACTGCTCCAGGTACTCCTCCGTTACCTTGCGCGGCGCGCCCGGATGCGGCTCATCACGCAGACCCTCCACCCCCTCGGCCAGGTAACGTTTGAGCCAGCGCCTCACTGTCTCCTCGCTGGCGCGGACGATTTCCGCGATCTC
>JAIVIG010000459.1 GCA_020200675.1 Actinomycetota bacterium | reverse complement strand
CTAGGTCGCCGGTTATAGGGATCGCTCCTGAACTTCCTGTCGCCCACGAGATGGGTTGGCTTGTTCTCGGCTCGCGTCCCGCCGGCGACCGCGGCGTGCGGAGTGACTCAAAAGAGGTATGGGAACAGGGCCCGAAGTCGGAATGTCCTTCGCGTGCTAATGGCAGAGGTTCGACCGAAACGGAGGTGCCTGCGCTCATGAAGGTCTTGATCGGGGTCGATCCCCACAAAGCGTCGGTCGCCGTCGCGGCGGTCGACGAAGCTGGCGGCGAGCTCGTCGAGCGTGCTAGCTTCCCGCAGAACCGCGCAGGGCTGAGGTCCCTCGAACGCTGGGCGAAACGGTTCTCCGAGCGCCGTTGGGCGGTGGAGAACGCTGGCGGTCTCGGTCGGCATCTAGCGGGGAGGTTGGCGGCAGCCGGCGAATCCGTGGTAGACGTGCCGCCGACGCTCTCGGCAAGGGTTCGGGTGCTCTCCACCGGCAACGCCCGCAAGAACGATGGGCTCGATGCCCTCGCGACCGCGCTGGCCGCCTCGCGCAACGAGCGGCTGGCGGCGGTCGATCCCGAGATTGGCTCGGAGGTGCTTCGACTCCTTTCCGAGAGGCGCGAGGACCTGGTGGCCGAGCGCACCCGGGCGCTCAACCGTCTCCACGGACTCCTGCGGGACCTCGTCCCCGGCGGGGTGGCCGGGACACTCTCGGCCCACCGGGCCGCGCGCATCCTGCGCGGCATACGGCCCCAGGGCACCTCGGCCCGCCTCAGAAGGCGATTGGCTTCGGAGGTGCTGCGCGACGTCCGGACGCTGGATAGGAAGATCGCAGACCTGAATGGGCTCATCGAAGCCGAGGTGGAAGCGTCTGGCACCACCCTCACCGAGATCTTCGGCATAGGTCCCATACTGGCCGCGAGGATCATCGGTACGGTCGGTGACGTGGTGCGTTTCCCTACCAAGGCCCACTTCGCCTCCTACTGTGGCACGGCGCCGGTGGAGGCCTCAAGCGGCGAAGTGGTGCGCCACAGGCTCTCGCTGGCCGGCAACCGCAAGCTCAACTACGCCCTGCACATGGTCGCGGTATGCCAGGCCAGGTCGGACGTTCGCGGCGGGAGTTACTACCGCAAGAAGATGGCGGAGGGCAAATCCCGTAAGGAGGCGCTGCGGTGCCTCAAGAGGCGCGTCTGCGATGCCGTCTTCAGGAGCCTCGTGGCGGACTCGCGAGCGCATTCGCGCAGCGCCGCTTGACAAAGAGGAGCCGAGAAATCCTATTCCACGCACTCGGATGAATACGAGCAAGAAGTGCCAGGGCGCACAGACCCTAGCCCTCTTGCGCTATTGAGGTGCTTAAGAAGCCCTTAGCTCTCCCTAGGCCTGCCCTGCTGCTTCCGGGATCATCTCCAGTTGCTGCATCATGCCCAAGGCGTCGAAGTTAGTCCACGCTTCCACTATCTTGCCCTCGGAGAGTCGCTTGATGGTAATGCCCGTTATCTCCATCCGCTTGCCTGTAGGGGCCAAAGGCCTCCGTCTCACCGGTGTGGGTGCCACTGCCCCTAAAGCGCAGTACAACCTTGTCCCCTTCGGCCACCATGTCCTCTATGGTGTTCTGGAGGTCGGGAAAGGCTTGGCGGTAGGTAGCGGCGAACTGCTTGGCCCCTTCTATGCCTCGTATCTCTCCGCTGGTCGGCTCATGGCTGACGTAGTTTGGGGCTATGATCTCGTCTGCGGCGTCGAGGTTGCCCGTGTGGTTGAAGATCTCCTCCATCTCCCGACGCGCTATGGCCTTGTTCTCTTCAGACATAAAGCGGCTCCTCCTTCCCAACCCACCTCAGCTAAAGCGGGTTTTAGCCCTTTCCACCACAAGCATGATCCCACTTTCTGAGTCGAGGCGCATGTCCAGCGAACTTCGGAGAACTCCGTAGAGGCGAAGTTCGCAGAATTTACCCTCTAGGAGGTTCGTGGATTACGCCCGTATTTGCGGCCTGAAGTTCGGCAGACTTTGGAGCCACCAAGATCAGAAAATGAAACCACAGCAGAGCACAACGAAGTAACCTCGAGGAGCGTAGACATATTACTGGCGCGGGGAAGGTTGCGCCCCTTTGAGCGCTCGGAGGAGTACCACCACGACCACGAGCGCGATGATGAGGCTTGGTACCAGGTACGCCAGGTTGTACGCCGCCGAATAGACGAAAGGGTTCCACCCTTCAGGGGCGTAAGAGGCGAAGAAGACGACGCCGGAGAGAAAGTGGCAGAGAAAGCGGGCCAGCACCGCGACGACGGTGCCAAGGATGGCTCCTCGAACGGTGGGCCTGAAGAAGCCAGCGAGCCCGAGGACTCCGAAGGCCAGCGGGTAGTCGAAGAGCACCTGCACTGGGTGCACCACGAACGGATCGATGGCCAGATCCAGCAGGCCGTAGGCAGCCCCCGCGGCGATGCCGACCCACGGACCCTGGCGGAGGGCCAGCAGTATGAGAGGGACCATCTCGAGAGAGATCGAGCCGCCGAAGGGCATCTTCCAGACCCTGATTAGGCCAAGCACGAACGCAAGGGCCACGGCAAGCGCCGCCTCCGTAAGCACCCTGGGGTCTCTGAACACGTTCATCGCGCATCCTCCTTTTCGCTTTGCGGGGATGCGCGAAAGAGCTCCTGAATCTCCCTGCGCCGGCATTACCCGGATCAGGTTCGACGGGTCGGCGCCTGGACTCTTCTAGGCGCCCTCTCAGCCTCGCGGCTCCCCGGTATTTCCCTTCCCCTAAATAGTATCTTATATCT
>JAIVIG010000206.1 GCA_020200675.1 Actinomycetota bacterium | reverse complement strand
GCCTCGGGCTCCACGCCCTCGAGCTCGGCCTGCGGCTCGAGCGCCGCTTCCTGCGCAGGCGTGAGATCAAACCCCTGCTGAGCCTCGACCTGTTCCTCGAACGCCGCCTCTCTCTGGCCCTCGATCACGTTCTCTTCCGGCGGCTCCTGCGGGTCCTCGACCTGCTCCTCGATTATCTCCGGTATCTCCTCTTCCTGCGCCAGAGCAGCGGGCACGAGGATGAACGAAGCCACAAGAGCGAAGATGGCCAGGAACGTCAACCTTCTCATAGGTCCTCCTTATGTTGCTTTCACGCGGTACCTGTAATCGAGGTACCTTTCTCAGTTTCATGGTAATTAACCAGATAGGAAGGGTCAACAGCTTTGGACCGTAAAAGTCAGAATTCTGTGAGGTTTTTCCAGTTTTTCTTAAAACTTCTTAACTTTTACGGGATGGGCGTGCCCGGTCTTCGCTGCTTCCGTGTACTTCGTCGTTCCGCGCTCGCGAGAAGAGTGGTTGCTTCAGCGGTTTACGGCGCGCATCTGTTCCTCGTAGTAGCGGTCACCGGCGACCGAGTCGCGGGGGATGGCCTCCTCGATGCGCCTCAAGTCCTCGTTGGTGAGCGTTATGTTTGCCGCGGCGGCGTTCTCCTCCAGGCGCTCGCGGCGTTTGGTACCAGGGATGGGGACGATGTCGTCCCCCTGGTGTAGCAGCCAGGCGAGGGCGAGCTGTCCCGGCGTCGCGCCTTTCTCGTCGGCAATCTCCCTGACCCTGTCCGCGAGCTCCAGGTTCTTGCGGAAGTTCTCCTCTTCGAAGCGCGGGAATCTACCGGCGCGGGTGTCGTTCTCCGGCATGTCATCTATGCTTCTCCACCGGCCGGTCAGGAAACCTCGCCCGAGGGGGCTGTAGGCGACGAAACCGATGCCCAACTCGCGCAAGGTAGGCAGTATCTCTTCCTCCACGTCCCTGGTAAAGAGCGAGTATTCCGACTGGAGCGCGCTGATCGGGTGTTCCGAGTTGGCCCGGCGGATGGTCTCCGGAGCGGCCTCCGAGAGGCCGAGGTACCTGACCTTCCCCGCCTCGACGAGCTCTTTCATGGCGCCGACGGTCTCCTCGACGGGCACCTCCGGATCGATCCGATGCTGGTAGTAGAGGTCTATGTGGTCCACCCCTAGCCGCTCCAGGGAGGCGTCGCAGGCCGAGCGCACGTACTCCGGCTTGCCGTTCACCCCGATCCAGCTTCCGTCCTCGCGCCGCTCGTTGCCGAACTTGGTGGCGAGGGTTACCAGATCTCGCCGTCCCGCTATCGCCTCGCCGACGAGCCTCTCGTTGGTAAAGGGGCCGTACATGTCGGCGGTGTCTAGGAAGGTGACGCCGAGCTCGATGGCCCGGTGTATCGTAGCTATCGACTCGGCCTCGTCTGTGGTCCCGTAGAACTCGCTCATCCCCATACAACCTAGGCCCAACTCGGAAACGACCAGCCCCTGGTCTCCAAGATTCCTCCCTTTCACGCGCTCCTCCTTCTCTCCGAAGTCCGCCACCAGTTTACAAGCCCGGGCAACAGCCGGAGAGTTTCGATAGCGACCTGCCGGGGATATACCGAGCGAGGATCGAGTACGGAGAGGAGTAAGAGACCGCGTTCGGGACCACGTCCACCCCAACGACCTCGGTTGCCGTCTCCCTCACATGTTCCCCGTAGAATGCAGTATCGGCCTCCACGAGTTCCTTGCTCGACAAACCGGCGAGCTTCTCTGAGCCGTAGCGCGTGTAGAGGCAGTCGAGGGTCGTCTCGTGCTTGAGTAGGGCTGCGTTTATCCCATAAGAACAGCAAACGTCCACGACACGGGGCGGTCTCTCACCGGCCTCCTCGCGCCGCGCCTCGATGAGCGAGGAGAAGACGCGCTGGCCGTGCTGGGGATACAGTAGTCAAAAGCCCCCAAGGTAGCGAAATACTCCCTCGGGTCTTTGAGGTCGTAGACGAGGCCGAAGTCGGCCTTACCGGGTTTCTGGTGCAGAACATCGCTGTTGTGCTTGATCTTGATCCCCCTAACGTAGACGGTTTCTAACGCGGATGGTCGTGCAGAGGTAAACGAGCTTGCAGCATATTCGTCCGCGACGCGCGAATATGCTTTCTCTTACCTCTCGTTCTTGCCGTCCTCGTGCTCTTTACGCCGACGTACTCGGGCCGGCCGTTCTCATCGGCGAAGATGAGGTCGATCTCCCCTATCTTCTCGCCGGCGTCGTCTCGGACCTCGTACCCGGCGAATCGCTCTTCGAGGGCCGCCGAACCGGCCGTTACCATTCTCGTGTTACACCCTATGCCTCCTCGATCGTCGGCCCTCGCCAACTCCTACCAATCCCAAACGGAATCTACTTCAGCACGAGGCTGCACCGCCCTTCGTCGATCTCGACGAACCCCACCGGTATCAGGACGGACTTGAGCCCGAAGAAGCCCATCCTCACCCTGACGTACTCCGGCTCGCGGTACCCGTTCACGAAGACCTTCTCGACGCTCCCTATCTTCTGCCCCAAAGGGTCGTAGACCCCGTATCCCACGCACCCTTCAGGCGCCTCCACCCCGGGTGTCCGGCCTTCGGGGATTCGACGTTGTGCATGGACCACCCTCGCACTCCCTTCGGCGGTGCTGAGAAGACGACCGGGGCCGTGAAAAGAGAGCCCCGGCCGTCTTCGGTTACTTTAAGGTCGCCGCGCCTAAGGGCGGCGGCAAGCGGTTTGCTTACCGTCCATCGCCGCCCGAAGAGCTACCCGTCACCTCGTTGCTCCGGTT
>JAIVIG010000205.1 GCA_020200675.1 Actinomycetota bacterium | reverse complement strand
GGTTACCGGCTCCGAGGATCTCGACGTGACGTTCTACGCGGACCCGGGCCACGTCGATCCCAACGATCCCGCTCAACAAGCGGGCATAGTCGAAGCTGGTTCGTCCCTGACCCGCGAGCCGGGCGGAGAGGTCGGAACCGTTCCGCCTACCTCCACCGTGGCGCTCATATGCCTCGCCGTCGGTAGTGGCTTCAACGCCTCTTGGACGTACACCGCGACCCCCCCGAAGAAGAGGTAGCTCGCCTTATAAGGATTTCTTGAACACGTAACTGACGCGCTCGAAGCCCATCTTTTCTTTATAGAAACGGTGGGCTTCGGCGCGTTGTATGCCGGATGAGAGGGCGATGGTCTCGCACCCATCCGCACGCGCGAGCTCCTCTAGATGATCCAGTAGCAACTTCCCATAGCCTCGCGAGCGCTCGCTGGCACTGGTGACCAGGTCGTAGACGTAGAGGAACCTGCCGTAGTAAAAGTTCGTGCGGATAGCGACGCCCGCCAGCGCGACGAACTGGCCCTCCTCCATCACCGCGAACAATCGATAGCCCCCCGCACGCATCTCCTCCAAGGTCGCGAGATATCCGTCGTTGTCGAGCAGATGCGTGCGTAGCTCGTTTATCACAGGTAGAGCGGCGCGGAATTCCTCAGTACCGGTGAGCTCCCTGACAACTGCCATCCTCAGGAGAATTTCTTGAGGCGTTCGGGAGCGTCCGTCATCTGGGCATCGGCCGCGACGACCGCCTCGAACCATTCTTTGGCCTGGGTGAAGCGGCCTTTCCGCTCGAGAAGATCCGCGAGGGCGTACCACGCACGCAGGTGATGCTCGGCGGCGACCTCCGGTCGTAGGTCCAGTCGCTCGAGGATTGCGATGGCGTCATCGAGTCGATCCTGGTCGGCTAGGGCACCCGCCCCTACGATGACTCCCTCGTAGAAGACGGCCGGGTCGACCGCCTTGCGATCGATCTCCTGGCAGAACTCGAGTGCCTTGTCCGGCTTGCCCATGGCCCGGTAGGCATCAGCGATCACGGGATTCTGCTCCGTCGACCCGGAGATCCGTCGGAAAGTCGTCAGCTCCTTCGCTGCTTCGCTCCACTTGCCCGTCCGGTAATAGGCGAGGCCGAGGAGCTCCCGGGCGGCGGCCGACCGCAGCGCGATGTGTTTCGCCTGCTCGCCCAAGCGGATGGCCTCGGCGTAGTCCTCCTCCATGTACGCACCGGCTGCCTCCGAAAACACCTTCACGAGGATCTCGCCCTTCCCGGGCCGCGCGGTTGCGTGCAGCTCCTGGAGGATCGGTTTCGAAAGCTCGGCCCGGGGTCGTTCGGCGCGGTCCTCGAGATGCCGGGGACGGGAGGGTTTCCTCCCCTGTTGTGCGCCGCGACCACGCTGCTCACTAGGTCGAGGTCGTCTGTCGTTCGAGGGCATGCGCAGAGATTACGGGACCTCAGACGCGAAGAAGCCGCCTCGACGGGCGGCTTCTTCTTAGATTAAATCGGGCGACGACCTACTCTCCCACCACGTCTCCATGGCAGTACCATCGGCGCTGAAGGGCTTAACTTCTGGGTTCGGAATGGGACCAGGTGGTTCCCCTTCGCTATGGTCACCGGAAACTTCCCGGCTCTTTTTAGCCAATATTCAGTTGTCAGTGGTGCCTTGTTACGTACTT
Source organism: Actinomycetota bacterium (assembly GCA_020200675.1). Lineage (GTDB taxonomy): Bacteria > Actinomycetota > Rubrobacteria > Rubrobacterales > Rubrobacteraceae > Rubrobacter_F. Next base: position 1,110 of record JAIVIG010000205.1, on the reverse strand, counting down.
CTGGAACCTTGAACGCTCCAGTACGAGCGCGAGCAAAACCAAGCCTCTCGAGCTATTAGTACCGGTCGCCTGAATGCATTGCTGCACTTACAGCTCCGGCCTATCAACCTTGTCGTCTAGCAAGGGCTCTTACCCTGTTAACCAGGAGAGAGATCTCATCTTGGAGCCCGCTTCGCACTTAGATGCTTTCAGCGCTTATCGGAACCGCACGTAGCTAAACAGCGTGCCCTTGGCAGGACAACTGTCACACTAGAGGTGCGTCCATCCCGGTCCTCTCGTACTAGGGATAGATCTCCTCAAATCTCTTACGCCCACAGAGGATAGGGACCGACAATTTTGTTACCGCCGATCATGATCGATCGGGGGTCAGGTCGTTTCCGTTTCCGCCTGACTCTGCATGTCGCCATGCAGTTCGGACCATATCTTCACGGAACCTTTGTCCGTGTCTGGCATATGGCCTCTGAGGATTCTGGACAACCCGGTCCAGTCTTTCCTGCTGATTGTCCGCACCGATCGCATTTTCACTGCTTTCTTCGTTCCTCCAACCACCAAATACGTGGTTCCCGGAACAAAGAAGGCGAGTAGCGTCGGATACTCGGAGTTCCCAGCATTTAGCCAGATTTAAAGACAGCGCGTATGTCCACTGTCTCACGACGTTCTAAACCCAGCTCGCGTACCGCTTTAATGGGCGAACAGCCCAACCCTTGGGACCTGCTCCAGCCCCAGGATGCGATGAGCCGACATCGCACGTTGTCCCGCTATTCCTAGCGGCGCAGACTATGTCTTCACCCTGCCTGACCAAAGGCGAGGGGTCGGCGTGTTGTGGCGCTCGTAGATTTAGCTCTGTGAGCTAGAGAGTCGCCACCGAAGCCATGAGGCTTCAGTCGTTACGGGGTCACTTGCGGGAGCTTGTAACTGAGCTCTGGAAGTAAGTGCTGGGTGATCAGCTTTGCTAACCGCTTAGTCCCTTTCACCGAGATTCTAATCCGGTGATAGGTCTTGTCGCGATTGAGCGTGGCTTCGATCCCCCACTGCTCTTCCAGCATCCTCAGCAAACTGACCTGACTCCTCAGGTCGAATTGCTGGGTGTTCAGATACACCGCGTTCCTC
>JAIVIG010000016.1 GCA_020200675.1 Actinomycetota bacterium | reverse complement strand
GGGCGGGAGCGGCACCCTCGAGGGGGCAGGTCTCGAAGGCGACGCGCTTTATATCCATCAGGTGCAGCGGCGAGACGTTGTCCGCTGTGACGTTATTACCTCGGAAGCTGCACTCTAAAGTCAGCGAGGGCGAGAGCGCGGTCGAGAGACCCAGCGCGCCGTGTGCGGTCGAGGTGTTGACGACCACGCGCGAGACGGGCATTTTCTCGCCGAAGGCTACGGCGGCCCGGCGCGAACGGGTGTGTATCCCGGCGGTCTGACCCAATCCGCCGTACGAGAGGACTTCGAGGCAGCGAGCCGTGGCCTTCTGCGTCCCATCCTCGACGTAGAAGGCCAGGATCGGGGAGAGCTTCTCCATCGAGAGCGGGAAGTCGCGTCCGACGCCGCCGACCTCGGCGATCAGGCAGCGAGTACCGGTAGGGACGCGGATGCCGGCCATCAGGGCGATCAGGGCGGCGGACTTGCCGACGACGGCGGGGTTGAGCCTGCCGCCTCGGGTGGCGACGACCTGCGAGAGCCTCCCGGCCTCCGCCGCGCTCAAGAAGTGCCCGCCCCGCGCCCGGAACTGCTCGCGGATGGCCCTTCCGAGGGGGGCGTCGACTACCACGGACTGCTCGGAGGCGCAGAACGTGCCGTTGTCGAAACACTTGCCGGCCAGGATGTCCCGCGCGGCCTTGTCGACGTTCGCCGTACGCTCGACGAACACTGGGACGTTGCCGGGTCCGACGCCGAAGGCGGGCTTCCCGGAGGAGTACGCCGCGTGCACTAGCCCGGCGCCGCCCGTCGCCAGGACCACGGCCGTGTGCTCGTGCTTCATGAGGGCTCGCGTGCCCTCCCTCGTGGTCCCGGACATACACCCCAGAGCGTCCGGCGGCAGGCCCTCTTCGGCGGCGGCTTCGCGTAAGATCCGGACCGTTTCGTTCGTGCAACGCGTCGCGTCGTGATGCGGAGAGAGCACGAGGGCGTTGCGGGATTTGACGGAGATAAGAGCTTTGAAGATCGCCGTGGAGGTCGGCTCCGTTGAGGGAGTAATCCCGGCGACGACGCCGCGCGGGGTGGCGATCTCCACGACGCCTTCGGACTCGGAGATCACACCGACGGTGCGCAGGTTGCGGTAACGATTCCACACGCCTTCGGCTGCGAAGCGGTTCTTCGTTTCCTTGTCGGCGGCGACGCCGTAGCCGGTCTCCTCGACCGCCATCGCCCCCAAACGCCGCGCCTCGTGCAACGCGGCCCGAACCATCGCCTCGCAGATCCGGTCGATCTTCTCCTGATCAAAGCGGGCCAGCTCAGCCTGCGCCCGGTGGGCCGCCTCTACCAGATCACACGCCTGCTCCACCGCCACGAGGTTTTTGTCGATAATCATGCCGCTCACTCCTTTGCACGAGGCGTGGCGCCTGGCCCCACCGCGTTGTTCGAGGAAGACTTGCGCTAAGCGAAGGGTCGCTCCGCGTACCGGGCAGAGCCCGGATTAAACTCGTCCTCCAGGACGAGAAGTCGTATATCGTTCGGCAGCCAACGCAAGTATTCCAGGTGGCCGCAACCCGGACACCGCAACGCCCGCTCCCCATCTTTATCCAGGACCGGCTCCCGGTTCTCGAAGTCGTCCGCGCTCCCACAGAGACATGCCTCTTTCATTTCGCACTCCTTTCCTCGTAAATTTGCTCGCCGCCGGACGCCCCTTACCTCGGCTTGACCGCCGCTTGCCTGGCGCCCTGCTCCGGCAGCTGCTGATCCTGACTCTTGAGTCCTCGTGTCCGCATGAAGCCTTCTATAAAATCCGCTCCGGCGTAGCCTGTAGCTACCAGCGTGAGCAGAAGGGTCTTGTCTATGTCGTCCCCCAAGAGCACCACGGCCCCCAAGGTTCCGGCGACCGCTCCGATAGAGAGGTTCACCGCCAGCCTCCTGGCGTCGAGACCACCGGAAGCCGGATCTCCTGTCGCCTTCCTCAAACCCACGACGGTCCTCGCACCCTGCCCGACGGCGCCCATGACCAGGCCCAGCATCAAGAACATCAAGGTGTGCGTCACATCCATCTCCTCCACCTCCATCTTTTTGAGGATCTGAGGAGAGCGTATACGGCAGGTGTTAGCCGGGCGTTAGCCGGGGTACTTAGAAACTACTCATTTTTTGGCTTTCGGCTTTTTGTCGAACGCAGACGGCTGATTGCTACACAGTCAGCGAGCGGAGGCGCGCGGTAGCGCCTCCGGTGAGGGGGTCTCCGTGGCCGACGCCCACAGCCCATGCGTCGAGGTTGGCCATCCGGCTTATGGACTTGCGGTGCTGTGCGAGGTTGAGGTTGAGAGTCGGCCAGCCCGCGCCGAAGCTTGGCCAGGTGCAGACGGCGTCTCCGGCGAAGAGGACCCGCCGCTCCGGCCAATTGAAGGCGAGGTGTCCGGGCGAGTGTCCGGGCGTGTGGAGAACCTCGACGGGGCCTACCCGGTCTCCGTCCTCTAGGGTGTGGTCGACGGGGCAGGGCGGATGGTTGTCCAGCCCCAGCGCGAAGGCGACCTGGAGCGCGTACACTTTCAGGTAACCGGTGTAAGGGCGCAGCAGTTGTCTCGCGGAGGCCTGCGCCTTGCGCTCCCCGGCGATGATGTCCGCCTCCCACTCGTGGGAGTAGACGGTCGCCCCGCTCAGGCGCTTGAGCTCGGCCAGCCCGCCGAGGTGGGAGCGGTGGGCGTGTGTCAGCAGGATGTGTTTCAGGTCCGCCACCGTCTTGTTTGTGCGTCCTATCTGATCCAGCACGAGCCGGGCGTCGGTCTCGAAGAGCGTGTCGATGAGCGTCAGGTCTTTGCCGTCGTCGAGTAGGAAGGCGCGCACGTGCCCGCCCTTCTCGTTTCCCATGCTGTAGACACCGTCGGCTATCTGCATATCCCGATTCCTCCTTTCGTGGGCTCGTCCGAGCCGCTCATCCTTGCGGGTTCGTTTCGGGTCTTCTCGTCTCCTTCCAGGGGAAGAAGGCGTTCTCCACGCCGCAGAGCGCCGGAAGTAGGCCGGGGAAGTGCCTCAGCAAGACGGTCGACATGTCGTTGTCGGAGATCCAATCGAGGCCGGTCTGGGTGTAGACCCTTGGGTTGTAGTCCGTGGTGAAGAACCGGTCGCTGTTCAAGCGCCGGGACGCCATGAGGATGAAGATGCGGAAGGCCGTCTCGGAGAAGCCGAAGCCTTTGGGGAACGGCTCCGCGTACATGCCGACCATCAGGTCCACGCTCTCCACGTCGTCGTACACGCGCCGGAGCTCCTCAGCCCAGGTCGCGTTATCGGTTAGCTCTTCGAAGGTCTTGGGGGCGGGGAGGCGGAGCAGCCTGCGGAACTCGTTGTACCTCGGCACGCCGAGCTCGCGCGTGCGCATGATGTCGGTCGCGGCCAGGTCCATGAGTTCGCCGTCCGGACGCCTGAACTGTTGTAGAGAGTTGGGATAGTTGTGCAGCCGGATCTGGCCGGGGTGGGAGATGCCGAATGAGTAGAAAAGGTCCCTCATGCGGATCTCCTTCATCAGGTCCACGGCCTTCTTGTTCACGACTTCGGTGAACGGCACCGGGCGCTCTTCGAAGGGAGGATCGCTGGACGTGGAGCAAAAGTCGATGACGTCGGGGACCAGGGGGTGCATGCGGTAGACGGCGACGAACTCTTCGGTGATGGAGTAGGGCACGTCGAAGTGGTTCGTCTTCGAGCCAGGGATGCCGCTACACACCTCGCTCTCGCTGACACGCCCGAGTAGCTTGGGGATACGCTCCGTCGCCAGGCCCCACCAGTTGGTCCTCAGGGCGAGCTTGGTGGTGGGATAGTCGAGGATAGCGGTGGACCATTCGGTCACGTGGATCTTGGCCAGTAGAGCCGCGTTGATGAGCCGGGCGTGGTCGAAGAGATCGTCGTCGGACCAGGAAGGGTACTCGGCGCGCAGCCGGTCGCAGATCGTGTTGTGCTCCATCGCGAAGAGCGTGTGCAACATGGCCAGCCCGATCCAGAACCCCGGCTCGTCGACGGGATTCTTCTCGGTCTTCCCGGCTGAGGACATGCTACCAAGGCCGACGTGCAGCTTCCCGTCCTCTTCTGTGCGCACCCTGTTCTGAAACTCTTTGGTGCTCCCGTAGATCTGGGAAGCGCCCCACCAGTGCGTCTCCTGGTTGGCGTAGGTGGGCGGCGGGCCGTCGGAGTCCCTGGGCGTGCGCGGGACCAGCACCTCGTCCTCCGGCCAATCGTCACCCCTCTCTCGCTTCAGCTTCCAGGAGTCTTCCATCTTACCTTTGCCGTGGCTCATCCAGTCCCGGACCATGAACTGCAGCCACGAGGCCGCGAGCAGGTTTAGCCCCTCGACGGGCTGGAACTCGTGGCGGGTCAGGAGCTCGCGGCTGGCGGTGCGCGGGTTCGGCTCGAGGATCGCCCATTCGTTGTCGGGATGTGTGTGCTCTATGGGAACGTTGCGACCGAAGCGCGCCCCGGCTTTGCCCATCGCGGGATTCTCCAGGTCGTTGAAGCTCCCGTCCGCCGTACGCGCGGTCAGGTGGCGCCCGTCCTCTGGCGGCGCGGGCCGCTCCACGGTCGCAGTCGTCGAGGTGTCGTAGAGGTTCCGTTCTCGCAACTTATGGCGGAGTCCGTCCAACGCGAGCAGACCCAGGAGACGCGGAAGCTTGTGCTACACGAAGAGGCGGTAGAGCGCTCCACCCGCCAGGATGAGTAGCCGGGAGAGAGGGGATTTGGTCATAGTGATGCTCCTTTCAGCGCAGGGTTACACTGCTTTCGACAACGTGGCACCGGTTTAGGAGAGCCAGTTTTGGACGAGGGCGCATCGAGGATGCGAGCTTCGAGGTCGACGAGCTCGTTGTCTTACACGCTCGCGCCATCACTAGCCCGCCCCTTGCGGTCGTTGATCCTCTAGCCAGTCGCCGATCTCGTCGCGTGAGTGGATGCCGAGCTTCTTGAGAACGTTGGCGACGTGGTTGTCGGCGGTGCGTTCGGAGATCGTAAGCGCCGAGGCTACCTGCCGGCTGGACAACCCCCGTGCTACGAGGGCCGCGACCTCCCGTTCGCGGCGGGTTAGCTTGATCGGTGTTGCATTCTGGGGTGGTCCCGCGGGAGCTGCAGACTTCTCCTCTGACAGAGCGTGCTCGACGGCCTCCTCCAGCGTCATCGCCCGCCCCTCGGCCCAGGCCGTCTCCCAGGTCACTTCGTCTAGCTGGTCACGGGCGGCGGCGATGTAGGGGCCGTAATGGTAGCGTTCGGCGGGTCCGAGGGCGACGCCGAGGGCCTCTCTCAGCGTCTCCGCCGCTCCCCACAGCCGGGCCGAGCGGGCCGGTCGTCCTTGCGAGCCGGCCGAGGCCGCCAGGACGTGCAGTATCAAGGCGTTAATATGCGTGTGGCCGGTTTGTCTGACCAGGGCAAAACCTTCCTCGCCGAGCGCCCTCACGAGACGGTGGTCACCCAGGCCCAGGTGGACGAGCGACCCCAGCCAGAGCGAGACGGCGATCACCACCTTGTCCCCCGCCTTCCGGGCCAGCATCAGGCTCTCCTCGTATAGCGCCGCCGCCCGCCCGAAATCTTGCTGGACGACCGAGATCAAACCGAGCCTCTGGAGCGCGCGGCTCGCACCCGCCCCATCGCCCAGCTCGCGCTGCAGCGCGAGGGACTCCTCGAAGAGCGCCCGGGCTTCTTCCGCCCTCATCTGGTCGTATATGGCGACCATTCCCAGGTTGAAGAGGGCCGTCGCCGCGCCCGCCATATCCCCCAGCTTCCGGGAGAGCGCCAGGGCCTCCTCGCTGAACGCCGTCGAATGCCCGAAATCCGCGCGGACCCACGCTATCCACCCCGCGTGGACTAGCGCCTTCACCCGCGCGTGCGGCGCCTCTTCCCCGTTCGCCAGTGCCACCTCCAGCCACCGCAATCCCTCGCCGAGATGCCCGCGTACCCGCCAGAACTCCCCCAGAGCCCCGGCGAGCCGAAGCCCCTTCTCCGCCTCCCCCAGATTAGCGCCCAGGAACCATTCGAGGGCTGCCCGCAGGTTGTCGTGCTCGGTCTCCAGCCGATCCAGCCAGCCGGCCTGCTCCGCCCCGACCAGCTTCGGCTCGGCCTCCTCCGCGAGCGCCAGGTACCAGGCCGCGTGCCGCCGCCGCGTCGCCTCCATCTCCTCTGGACAAGCGGCCATCTTGGCCGCGGCCTCCAACCGCTCCCGGCCGTACTGGCGCACGGGCTCGAGCATCCTGTAGCGCAGGTCGCCCCCCGGCGTGGCCCCGGCGACCACCAGCGACTTCTCTACCAGCCGCGAGACGAGGTCCAAAACGTCGTCCTCCTCGATGCCTTCGCCCGCCCCCACCGCCTCCGCGGCCTCCAGAGTCCAACCGCCCGCGAAGACAGACACGCGACAGAACAGCCGCTTCTCCGGCTCTTCGAGCAGCTCGTAGCCCCAGTCGAGGGCTCCCCGCAGGGTCCGCTGGCGCGGCGTGGCCGTCCGGCTGCCGCCCGTCAGGAGCTTCAGGGAATCCTTGAGCCTCTCGGAGATCTGCTCGACGGACAACGAACCAACCCTCGCCGCCGCAAGCTCTATGGCGAGCGGTATGCCGTCGAGCTGCCAGCAGATCCCCGCCACCGTCCCCGCGTTCTCGGGTGTCAGCGCGAAGTCGGAGGACTTGCACAGGGCTCGCTCCACGAAGAGCCGCGCCGACTCGTAGCCCGCCAGCTCCTCGACAGTAGGCGAACGCTCGGAATCCGGCAGGGAGAGGGAGGGCACCAGCCGGTTCGCCTCGCCCGCGATGCTCAGAGGTTCCCGGCTCGTCACCAGGATTCGCAGGCGTGGGCAGGAGCCCAAGAGCGCCTCTACCAGTCCGGCACAGGCATCCACTACGTGCTCGCAGTTGTCGAGCAGGATCAGGGCTTCCTTGTTCCTCATAGCATCGACGAGCGTCTCGGTGACCGGACGCTCGGCCTGCTCGCTCACGCGAAGAACTTCGGCCACCGTCTTGGGCACGAGCGTCCCTTCCGAGAGCGGCGCGAGCTCGACCAGCCACACCCCGTCCGGATACGCCCCCGCCAGCTCCCCGGCCACCGCCAGGGCCAACCGGGTCTTGCCCGAACCCCCAGCCCCCGTGAGCGTCAAGAGGCGGGTCATCGCCAGGGCGCGCTTGACCTCGACCATCTCGCGCTCGCGTCCGACGAAGCTGCTCGAGTAGACTGGCAGGTTATGCCGACCGTAGTAGCGGTCGGCGACAGTAGCAGGCTCCGGCGGGCCGGCGGGGCGCCGGTTCGGGAAGGCGCCGGACGAGATCTCCTCGCGCAGCTCTCGAATCTCCGCGCCGGGTTCGGCGCCGAACTCCCCGGAGAGCACCTCCGAGAACCACTCGTACTGCCTCAAGGCCTGTCCCCGCCGACCGGAGAGGGCGTGAAGTCGCATAAGACCCGCGTGCGCCTCCTCGCGCGCGGGCTCCGCCGCCACCGCTTCCTCCAACGCCTCGATCGCCGCCTCGAGCTCCCCCCGCTCCTCGTGGAGCCCGGCCAGCTCCAGGAGCAGGGCGAGGTACGTGCCCCGCAGCTCCCGCCGCCGCTCCTCCGCCCACCCTTCGTATAGGTCCCCCGGCAGCAGGTTCCCCGCGTAGAGGTCCACCGCGGCACGGTACGCGACGGGATCGCGGGCGCGACGGGCCGTAGCGACCGCCTCTTCAAAGGCCCAGACGTCGACCCAGAGCGGCCCTTCCGGACACAGCGCCACCTGCTCGCCCTGAAGCTGCAGGTAGCGGGAAGCGGTGTCCGGGGCGGGTTCCAGCGTCCTGCGGGCCACGTGGAGGGCGTAGCGCAGGTTGTTCGCGGCGGACCTCTCGTCGAGGTCCGGCCAGAGCAGGCCCATCAACCGTTCCCGGTGCAGGCGGTGCTCCTCCGTCAGGGCGAGCAGCTTCAGCAGGCTTGCGGCCTTTTTGAGGCGCCAGGTACTCCCTTCGAGAGTCCGAGGCCCCACCGAGACCGAGAAGCCGCCGAGCATATGGACACGCACGGGCTCTGGCTTACCGGCCGAAGCCTCTCTTCTTCCAGGGCTCTGTTTTCCGAAGATCACCCTCTCATACCCCTCTTTCGACTTTACCCGACGAGAAGCCCAAACGGAACCCCTGGAGCTAAAAAAGTTGCAAATATGCGACGGCGAGAGGCCCCAGGGAGGCTACCCTCGATGGCCCCACGCACAAACCAGAACCCGGGCTGTTAGGAGTGTCCCTCCGCGGGATGGGTATTCTCGAAGGCCGAGGTGTCCAGAGTTCCCTTTTTGCACCGCGTCCATCGTGAGGATGCGGATCGTATCCACGGAGAGCGCTTCGACGTTTTTGGTGCCGAGATCCAAGGTAGATTCCTTCGCCGTGTCCCGAGTCGTTCGTACTTTATCGCCATGCGTTCTCCAGAACCACCGGAGTCCGATCTGCCGCGCCGTGCACCGCGCGGCGATTCTGGCAGGCTCGTGAAACGTACCCGAGCGCGAGGGAGGCTACGCACGCCTCCCTCGCGCCCGGGGGTAGAAGTCGTCTGGGATTCCCTATTACGCCGCGGTGCCCGCGAGCCCGCCGGGGTGTTCCCGATGGCTGCCGGAGGCCGCGCTCACGGCGCCGTCGAGCTCTCCCGCGGCCTCGTCCAGGTGCATGCCGGAGGCCCTGAGCAGGTCTACGGCCGTCGAGCGAACCTGTCCGACGAGCACGCTGGTGGGGAGGTCGTTGCGCTCGTCGAGGGCGACGGTGGCCTCCCCGGCGGCCTTGAGGGCGAACCTGCTCGCGGGCTTCTCGAGAGCCTCCTGCTCGCGGCCGGGCTCCTCGAGGTAACCGGCGAGGTCTTCGACCGCCCGGGCGAGGTCCAGGACAGCCTCGCTGAGCAGACCCGGCGCGGGCTCGCCGTGACGCACCAGGCCGACGGTGGCGCGCGCCAGCACGCGGGTATTGCGCACGGCGAGGTCCAGCGAGTCGGCCGCTTCGGCATAGGACTCCAGGCGCTTGAGGGCGCGACGCCGGGACGGGGAGAGCCTTGCAGTCTCGTATCCAGCGTCCAGGGCTTCCTTGAGCCCGGACACCCGCACGTCGATCTCGCGCGCACGCCGCAGCGCGGCCTCCGCCTTGTCCGGGTCCCCAGCCGCCAGAGCGCCGGACGCTTCCTCCAGCGCCGACGTGAGATCCACGAAGATGGGGCGAGCCGCCTGCTGCACTATCGTCTTCGGGTCCACGGGCAGCAGCGAATGCACGGTCAGGGCCACGCAGCAACCCACCAGCGCGTCCATGAACCGGTCAGGCGAAAGCCCGGCGGTCGAGGGGTCTAGCGTGATCACCAGAAGCGCAGTGACTCCGGCCTCGGTCACCAGGAGCGGCCCCGCGCCGAGGAACATCGCTCCCGCCATCGCGAGCGCGACCACCAGCCCGATCTGGATGGGCCCGGTCCCGATGGCAAACATGAGGAGGTCGGCGACCGCGAGCCCGAAGGTGACCCCGAAGAACCACTCGACCGCCCGCCGTCCCGTACGCCCGGCCGTCGCCCCGAGGGAGATGACCGCCGCTATCGGCGCCACGAACGGCTGCTCGTGACCGAGAAGCAAGGCCGCCAGATACCACGCCGCGCTCGCAGCCACGGCTGTCTGCAAGATCGGCCACCAACTGCTCCTGACCTGACGCGCACCCGCGCGTAACCGCCGGCTAAACCTCGAAGCCCAACCCTCAGTAAACATCCTCGCGGAGAACAGAGCCGAAAGCCCGCGACTCCCTGCCCCCGCCATCGCTATACGCCAATTGTCGAACATGTCACCTCCCATCGCTCGTCGATGATCCTTCACACGCTTTTCGTAAACGCATTCCCAAGCTAACACAGCACCCGGGACGTAAAAAGGGCCCGAAAGGCCCGAGTGCAATATTTTATCAAACTGTTACTTGAGCATCACAAAGTTTTTACGAGTCGTTGCGAGAAGCGTTCGCGAGGATGCTCTGTTGGCGGTGGATCGGTCGCGGAGAAGACGAGGCGACCAGGAGCAATCCTCTGGAACTTTGGTCGTGCAAGATCCGGGTCAGAACCTACGGACCAGAACCTGCGTTCGTCGGCGCTGGCTCCACGGTGATGGCGGCGATCTCCTTCAGGGTAAGGTAGAGTGAGGCTTCTTCGCCGTTGGCGTCCTTGTATAGATACTCGTGGGGAGCCTCTATGGTGACCGGATGTCTCGGGTCGAGGTCCACATCGAACTCCGTCGCAAGAAGGTCTTTGGTCGCGCCGCTCTTGAGTATGATGGTGACTCTGTACAATGCTGCTCCCTTCCGCCTACCGACCGGGATCCAGTCTACCCCAGAACCTCCTGTACCGGGCAGGGGTAGCATCCGCCAGAACGTTTACGACCACAACTCCTTAATCCTGCCTTGAGGACGTCCCAACAGCCGGTTGATGTAAAAGGCGTAGGTGTAGGCCGTTATCTTGGCCGCTATCCTGCTCGCAAGTCCAGTGATGGTCGTCGCCAACGTCTCGCTGAGGCCGAAAACCCGCTTCAAGCTCGAAAAGACGATCTCCACTTGCTGCCTTATTCCGGGTCGCCTCCCGCTGGCCTCGCTGGTTACCAACACGATCCCCAACCCGGCCATTTCCTCCTCCAGATTCTCGCTGCGGTAGGCGAGATCCGCCAAGAGCTTGCGGGCTACCTCCTCCCCCAACTTCGCCTCGTCCAAGAGCTCCTTCGTCAGGTGAACCTCCGCGACGACGTTGGCCGCGGTGAGCTCGTCGTAGGAGATGGGAATGCGGTTCGTGGCGCAAAGCATGTGGAGTTTCACTCCGTAGACGCTGAAGGTACCCCACCTCACCCAAGAAGCCCCGTCGAATCCCGCCGATTGAGAGACCTGGCGCGGGTGAAGGACTCCCAGCAGGGTGGAATCGACGATCATGGTCTCCGGATCTCCCACCAACTCGGGCAGGACAGCGCGTCTCAAGGGTTCGAGGAATCGCCTGAGCTTGCGCAGTAGGCGGCGGTGGAACGAGGAGGGATGAAGGCCGACGACCCCCGGGAAGAGGTGGGAGAAGAAGCGGGTGGCCTCGCGCAAGAAGGAGCGTTCGGATTCCACCCCTCTGAGTTGCTGAAAGAGCGCGAGGGCGAGGACCTCAGAGTCCGAGAGCTGCTTGAGGGAAGTGTAGAGACCTGCGCGTGGGTTGAGGATTCGGTAGGCGTCGTCGATCTCGCAAAACAGGATGGTAATAGCTTCTTCCAGGAGTGTGGCTTCTGGAGTATGCTGTGCTTGGGTCATCCGGTGCTCCTTAGGTCGGGACTACGGATGGCCCTCTTTTTAGCTCATCCAACCACGCAACACACATCTAGCTTTCCACCGGACCCAGGGACGCTACCCTTTCGAGGAGCCCCGCCTCCTCCCACGCCCAGAGGTCCTCCTCGGGGTTGGGGCCGAAGGGCGGCGCGCTCGCGCGCATCGCACCGGTTCCGACCGCCACGAAATTACGTGCCACGAGGGCATCCTCCCTCTCCACGGTCGCCAGGTTCCGGCGATGGAGCAGCAACCCGTCCTCCTGCGCGAGGCCGCCCAGCGGCCATGCCGCTCGGGGCTCGAGCCTGCCCTCACCGGCGAGCGCCCGGCGTAGCTCGTACAGGCGGAGCGCGGCTCTTGCGTCCGCGTAGTTCGCGATCGCCTGTGTGGCGGCCAGGAGGTCCGCGGCCTCTTCGGTCTCCAGCGGGGCGGCCGGCAATTCAGCGGTGGCGCCGAAGTCCCCGCTCCAGACGCGGTCCAGGATGCGTTCCCGGTGGGCGGCGAGGGCGAGCCTGCCGAGGTCCTCGGGGCCGGTCTGCACGGAGAGGGCGAGGGCACCGGTGCTCAGGTCCAGGGCTTCGGCGCGTTCGGTGTCCAGGATCTCCGCTATGCCGTAAACGGACGTTCTCCCCGGGCGGTCGAGGTCGCGTACCCCGGCGGAGAGCGCGCGCCGGGGGAGGGAGTCTGGCTCTCCGGATACACGGTAGTCGAAGAGCGCGAGGTCATCCTCGGAGATCAAACCCTCCTCCGCCGCCCAGAACGCCCCGGTCTCCGCCGCCCGCCTCACCTCCGCCTCACCGAAGCGGGGTAGCGAGACCTCGGAGAGTTTGCGTAGGATGAAATTTACCGCCTCGCCGGGTGGCACGCCGAGCTCTGCGGCGGAGGCGGCGACGAGCAGCAGACCCCGCGCCGGCGCGCTTATCAGGTCTGGGGCTACGTGCGTCTCCGAAGCGGAGATCCAGCCGAGATCCGAGCCCGAGGCGGCGGCCTGGACTGGGCTCAGTACACCGGGCAGGGCAGCGGCGGGCAACGTCTGTCCGAAGGCCCGTTGGGCAGTGGCGGCGTCGGGGGCGTAGAGGACTATCTCGGCGTCTTCGCCCTCGCCGCGCCACTCGAAATCGGCCGCGTGCTCCACCATGCGGGGAGGGGACTACTCCAGGACCACGAGCGGGTCGCCCGAGCGGACGGTCTTGCCGGCTTCGGCCAGGACCTCTGAGACCACGCCGTCCTTTTTCGCCCGGATCTCGCTCTCCATCTTCATCGCCTCCAGGATGCACACGGGAT
>JAIVIG010000458.1 GCA_020200675.1 Actinomycetota bacterium | reverse complement strand
GTACTGCTCTGAGCTATTGCCATACCAGGCAGTAGCGTCAACACAGTGCTCGCCGCTATGCCCCATAGAATCTTGCGTAACATTTTGTCTTTTCCTTTTAGACGCTGACGTCTCCCGTAGGGGCCCGCTCCTCCTCAAATCATGGGTCTCCTCCTTTATCTCGTTCTCTCCAGCAAACTCGTTCTGGTAGATACTCTACGAGGCCCGGTGTCCCTTCGTCATGAGGCAACGCCCCTAACTTTGCCCCCATTCTTGGTAGTCGCTTTAGGGGTCTTTAGGGGCGTGGTCCTAGGGGCGTGACCCTAGAGGTGTGTCTGACGGCCCGCCGCTCCCATGCTAGCTTCTTCTCGTCGAGCGCTACCATGAGACGAGGAGGCGAGAGGTGATGATCGAGAGGGGCGAACTCGCTGGGGTGGCCTGGGCACAGATCGCGCCGCTCATGCCAGAGAACAGGCGGCGCGGCGGCCGGTGGCGGGACCACCGCCAGGTGGTGAACGGTATCTTGTGGAAGCTGCGTACGGGGGCTCCTTGGCGAGACCTGCCCGAACAGCGCTACGGCCCCTGGCAGACCTGCTACGACCGCTTCGTGCGTTGGCGGTGCGACGGCACCTGGGAGAGACTGCTCTCGCACGCGCAGAGCAAGTCGGACGCGGTGGGCGAGGTCGAGTGGGAGGTGAGCGCCGACTCCACGGTGGTGCGGGCGCACCAGCACGCCGCCGGCGCACGCGGGCGGCCGAGCCGAGGGGACGAAAAGGGGGTGGCTGAACCCGCCGGACGAGGCCTTGGGGCGCGGCCGGGGCGGCTTTTCGACCAAGGTTCACCTCGCCTGCGACGGCAGGGGCCGCCCGCTCTCGGTCCTGGTGACCGCCGGGCAGCGCAACGAGGCGCCACAGCTGGAGGCGGTGCTCGACGCGATCCGGGTGGCGCGCCCCGCGGGGACTGCGGGCCGACCGCGTAAGCGCCCCGAGCGCTTGCTCGCCGACCGGGGCTACGCCCACGACTCGTACCGGCGCCTGCTAAGGCGGCGGGGCATCCCGCACGTGATCCCAGAGCGCAAGGACCAGAAAGAGCGCCGCCGGAGGCGCGGGGGCAGGCCGCCCTCCTTCGACGCCGAAGCCTACCGTAGGCGCAACGCGGTGGAGAGGTGCGTGGGCAGGCTCAAGCAGTGGCGCGGCGTCGCCACGCGCTACGAGAAGCGGGCGTCCAACTACCGGGCGATGGTGCTCATCGCCTCACTGATGGTCTGGCTGACGACGTGATCCGCCAGACACACTCTAGAGGCGGTGTAGCTCCAGCCGGAGGTCGCGATGGGCAATGGCAAGGGTACCAGGCTCCAGTTTTTCCCACGAAGGGACCTGGTCCAGCTTTTCGGAGGCGAAGAGTGTAGCTCCCTGGCCGAGGCTGGTCTCCGCGCGGGTGCCGTAGGAGCTCTGGCCCAGGAGGTCCTCCCCGGCTTCGAGGCGCCGGACGTAGAGGTCTTCGTTGCCCACGGACCGGAGGGCGTAGAGGCGCTCGCCGTCGGTCAGGAGGAAGTTCAAGCTGGTGTAGTCGCGGTTCTCCGAGATCCAGGCTATGGTCCTCCGGATGCCGGCGAGGGTGTCCGGAGCCTTCCGGGCGTGGTGGCGCAGGAGGGCGAAGTACCGCTCGGAGTCGGTGTCGCCGTGGAGGGGTGTGGGACAACGGGTGATGACGCGAAGCTGGGAGTATAGTTGTTTGCGGCCGCGAGGGCCGGCTCGAACGAGAGAAAGGTGGACCGTACATGGTGCAGATGAAGGCGATAAGGGTCGACGAGTTCGGGGAGCCGGAGGTGCTGGAGCCCGTCGAGGTCGAGCGGCCTTCTCCGGGCGAGGGTGAGGTGCTCATCGAGACCTCATCGGCCGGGGTGAACTATGCAGACACGATGCGACGCCGCAACCAGTATGTCGAGCCCCAGGAGTTGCCCTTCACGCCGGGCTCGGAGGTAGCGGGCACGGTCGCGGAGGTGGGGGACGGCGTGGAAGACGTGAACGTCGGCGACCGGGTGGTCACCCTGCTCGGCACGGGCGGCTACGCCGCGTACGCCGTAGCGCCGGCCCGGAACCTCATCCCCATCCCCGGCGGCATGGACTTCGACGAGGCCGCCGCCATCCCCTTGCAAGGCCTCACCGCTTACCATGTCCTCGAAACCTCCGGCCAACTGAAGGAGGGCGAGAGCGTGCTCGTCCACGCAGCGGCCGGAGGCGTCGGCTATCTAGCCGTCCAGATGGCGAAGCTCATGGGCGCGAGTCCTGTCATTGCCACGGCGAGCACGCAGGAGAAGCTGGACCTCGCCAGCGACCTCGGCGCTGACGTCCTCGTAAACTACACCGAGGAGGACTGGCCCGAGCAGGTGCGCGAGGCGACGGATGGCAACGGGGCGGACGTGATCCTGGAGATGGTCGGCGGGGACTTCCCCCAGAAAAACCTGCAGTGCCTGAACGCCTTTGGACGCATGGTCGTCTTCGGGGCTGCGAGCGGGGACAGGGGAAGCCTCGTGCCCGCCGAATTGATGAAGAACAACCACGTCGTCGCCGGGTTCTACCTGCCCAACATCATGGCCCGGCCCGAGCTCTTCGGTCCGAGCCTGCATTCAGCAGGATCAACCTTTACGAACACCGCTGTGAAAACTAATAACTGAGAACTTTTAGATCACCGAACTCGACGGACCGCCGGCGACGTAGATCGTCTCGCCGCTTATGTACGAGGCGTCGTCGGAGGCAAGGAAGGCGACGACGTTGGCGATGTCCTCCGGCTTGCCGAAGCGCCTCAAGGGGATGTTCTTGGCGAACCGCTCTTTCATATCCTCCATCGTGATGCCGACCCGCTCGGCGGCCTCCTTGGTCATCTCCGTCTCGATCCAACCCGGCGCGACCGCGTTGACGGTGACGTTGAACCGCCCGAGCTCCAGGGCCAGCGTCCGAGCCATCGCCTGAAGCCCAGCCTTGGCCGCGGAGTAGTTGACCTGTCCCTTATTCCCCAGAGCAACGATTGAGGAGGTCATGATGATCCTGCCGTATTCCTGCTCGACCATGTACTGCTGGACGGCCTGCGAGCAGAGGAAGCTTCCCTTGAGGTGAACGTCCAAAACCTTGTCCCAGTCGTCCTCGCTCATCTTGAAGAGCAGGTTGTCCCGCAAGAGCCCCGCGTTGTTGACCAGAATGTCGATCCGCTCGAAGCGGTGGGCGACCTCCTCGAACGCCGCCCCAACCTGCTTGGCGCTCGACACGTCGCACGCGATGGCGACCGCTTCGCCTCCGGCCTTCTTGATGGTGGCGACCGTGTCCTGCCCCGCCTCCGCGGAGAGGTCCAGAACGGCCACGCTTGCGCCTTCCTCCGCCATCTTTGTAGCCTCCGCCGCTCCAATGCCCCTGCCGGCGCCTGTTACGACTGCTACCCGTCCGTCGAGTTTGCCCACGCGCGAACACCTTCCTCTCAAAAATGCTTCCGACTGTATGCCAGCGTCAACCGCGTTTAAGTTGTTGTAATAGCCCATAATTATATACAAACCGAACCTATGTGTGCAACGCAGATAATGGCCCCGCGGCGTTGTTACGGGGTGCGGTCGCAGAACGAAGGCCTCCTCCCCGGGATCGGGGAGGAGGCCGGCTTGGTTTCGCAGGTGCGGCTTGCTAGGTCCTCATTAAGATGCCGCCGTTTATGTCGAGGGTGGCGCCGGTCATGTATTCGTTTTCGATGCAGAAGCGGACACCCTGGGCGATGTCTTCCGGTTGGCCGAAATGACCCATGGGGATCGTCTTGGTGATCTTCTCCTTCATCTCGTCGGGTATCGCGTCGGTCATGTCTGTCTCTATGAAGCCCGGGCAGACGGCGTTGACGGTGATGTTGTTGCGGGCGAGCTCCAGGGCGGCGGTCCTGGTGAACCCTAGCAGGCCCGCCTTGGCCGCCGAGTAGTTGGCCTGGCCCATGTTCCCTGCCTCGCCCACGAAGGAGCTCATGTTGATGATCGCGCCGCTCTCCTGCTCCGTCATGTGCGGCAGCACCGCGTGTAGCGTGTAGAAGCAGCCGTTGAGGTCCAATTGCACGACCTGGTCCCAGCTCTCTACGTCGAGCTTATCCAGCGTGGCGTCGATGTTTGTGCCGGCGTTGTTGACCAGAATGTCCACGCGGCCGAACTGCTCTACCGCCTGGTCGATCAACTTCTGCGCCTCTTCCGGGTCCGAGATGTCGGCCTGAACCGCCACCGCCTCACCACCGCCCCCGATCTGGTTGACCTTGTCCACGACCTCCTGGGCGGGTCCCTCGCTGCCAGAGTAGTTGACCACGACCTTGGCGCCCCCACGACCCAACTCTTCGCATATCGCGGCCCCTATGCCCCGGCTTCCGCCCGTGACGACCGCAACCGCACCTTGCAAGTTCAAAACGGCCTCCCTTTCCGTAAAGACTGCCTTACGAGAACGAGTTTATTGCCACCGCCGCCCCGAAGCAAACTATATGCTCAACGCACCCAACACGCACAAACTCTACCTCTGCCTTCCCGTAGGAACCGAACCACGCAAACAAAGACCTTTCTTCGGTCCTCGGCGCCCAAATCTCGGATCCGAAACGTTACAATCCGTAGGGAGAGGGATGTATTGACAATCAAGTACATATGTGTACAATGCACATA
>JAIVIG010000204.1 GCA_020200675.1 Actinomycetota bacterium | reverse complement strand
TTGTACGTCTATACAGGCTTAGAAAATAGCTTTCATATCGCTTCCATTGACTGCGCTATCACACTTCGCGGAGTGTACGCCGGTATTAGTTTCCCGGAAGCAGGGCAAGAATCACCACCAAAAACGTAACGTAAATTATCGGTCCCGGATTACGCTCCCGTTTAGCCGTATAATTCAGCGTTGAACTAAACCGCTGCGCGGTAGGTCGTTACCCGACATCATCCTTTCTTTTCAACACTCACCTTTGGTTACCACCCTACCACCTTCTCTTATCCCCGAGGGCGACGCTCCTTTCTGAAACTCCTCTTTATTGATAGCGATGCTCCTTTCGAAGGGATTACTGTTGATCGCTCTATCAACATCTTCTCTCGAAAGGAGCTTCGACCATGACACCGCTACGGCAACGCATGATCGATGATATGCGGATGCGCCGCATGTCGCCACGAACCATCGACACCTACATCTATCACGTCGCCAACTTTGCCAGCTACTTCGGCAAGTCTCCCCAACTGATCACGACGGAAGAAGTGCGCCACTATCAGCTGCACCTCATCAATGAGAAGCACGTCTCCTGGAGCGCTTACAACCAGGTGGTCTGTGCGCTGCGCTTCCTCTATCGCATCACGCTCAAGATGGACACGATCGTTCCTGATATCCCTTTCCCAAGAACCGAGCACAAGCTGCCGGTCATCCTCAGCACCGATGAAGTCCTCCGCTTTCTCTCCTCCATCACCAGCCTTAAATACCGCGCCATCCTGATGACCGCCTATGCGGCTGGCCTGCGCCTCTCGGAGGTCATCAACTTAAAAGTCTCCGACATTGACTCCGCGCGGATGGTCATCCGCATCCAGCAAGGCAAAGGACGCAAGGACCGCTACGTGATGCTCTCACCAGTGTTGCTGACAGTACTTCGGCGTTACTGGCACGCAGCACGTCCCACTTCCTGGCTCTTCCCGAGTAAAGTCCCGGGCCAGCCGATCAGTGATTCAGCCATTCAGAAGGCTTGCAAGCGCGCTGCCCGTGATGCAGGTCTGACCAAGGACGTAACGGTGCGGATGCTACGCCATTGTTTCGCCACGCATCTGCTCGAAGCGGGAGCTAACATCCGATTGATTCAGACGCTGCTCGGGCATAACAGCGTCCATACTACTGAACGATACACTCACGTCTCGACTGATACTGTTTGCGCCACACCCTCTCCGCTGGACCTTCTGGCACTCCCGGCTGAAGTAGATGCTGATGACGAGCCGCCGAGCTGGGTTGGAAGTCGCTGACATCTTTCGTCAGCACGGTGAAGCCTTTCGGTTGACGCATGGCGCGACGCTGTTGCCAGAGCAGCGCCGCGTGCTGCGTGCCATCGAAGAGTGTCGCACTGCTGCTCTGGGCGGTCACGTTGAGGAATGCGACAGTTGCGGCCATCAAGTGATCTCGTACAACTCATGTCGCAACCGCCACTGCCCGAAGTGCCAGCCATTGGCTAGCGCGCAGTGGGTAGATGCGCGGCGGGCCGACCTGCTGCCGGTCGATTACTTTCACGTCGTCTTCACTGTGCCGGAAGAGCTTGCCCCACTTGCTCTGCAGAATAAGCGGGTGGTCTATGACATCCTGTTTGCTTCTGCCTCGACCACGCTGCTGAAGATCGCTGCTGATCCTCAACACCTCGGTGGTGAGATCGGCTTTCTCGCCGTGCTGCATACGTGGGGACAGAACCTGTTGCACCACCCACATCTGCACTGCGTCGTGCCGGGCGGCGGCCTCTCACCTGATGGGAAGCAGTGGGTGGCGTGCCGCCCCGGGTTCTTCCTGCCCGTCACGGTGTTGTCACGGCTGTTCCGGCGCTTGTTCCTCGACGGCCTGCAGCGAGCTAGAGAACGCGGTGCGCTCTGCTTTCACTCAAGCCTCGCGCACCTGGCTGATCAGCGTGCCTTCGCCGACCTGGGCGCCTGTGCGCGCCGCAAGGAATGGATCGTTTATGCCAAGCCGCCGTTCGGTGGCCCCTCGCAGGTGCTCGACTACCTAGGGCGCTACTCGCACCGGGTCGCGCTCTCCAACGACCGGCTGGTGAAGATGGAAGATGGTCAGGTGACGTTCGGGTGGAAGGACTACCGGCGCGATTACCGACCGCGAACGATGACGCTCGTGGCAGAGGAGTTCATCCGCCGGTACCTGTTGCATGTGCTACCCACAGGCTTCCAACGCATCCGGCAGTATGGGCTGCTAGCCAACCGCAAGCGTGCGGTCAAGCTCGCGGTGTGTCGGCGGCTACTTGGCGTCGCGGAAGGAGTGGTCGAGTTGAAAGCGCGACCCACAGACGAGCAGGCGGAGTATGAAGCGGAGAGCGGAGAGTCACTAGCCCGATGCCCGCTGTGTCGAACAGGCCGCTTGCAGCGTGTTGAGGTGATCGCACCCGTGCGCGTGGCTGGTGGACGGGGCAGCATGCCGCTCGGTTGCTTGCGCCTCGACTCATCGTAACGAGACAGGAGGGCAGGAGGCATAAGCAGTCTACTCGAAGGCGGCGGCCGCGGCTGGTAGGTCAACGTGTGCCTAGACTGTACGTAGTACCGATCCCACGGCGGGTCTCCCCTGCACCAGCGCGATGTTCGGATCAACATCACCGCAATGGCAACGACGATGAACCGCCTTGGAGCTTGCCGTCAACCACAAGCCCCTCTACGAAGAAGAGCAAACACGATACAATCGCCATAGGTGAGTGGCGGTTTAGTCCAACTGAATTCTATCCGCAATGCTCGCGAGAGCGGAGGTTGAGCTGCTAAGC
>JAIVIG010000203.1 GCA_020200675.1 Actinomycetota bacterium | reverse complement strand
GGGTAGCGCTGTACGGCCCCGGTCTTCCCCATCCGAACGAGAAGCTCCTGTATATCATCTATGAGCCTGTGAGACTTGGACACGAAATGCACACGCCCAGGCCGTTTGGAGGGCTCGTGTCCGTCTCCCATAGCGTAGAAGCGTAAGAATACTTCTATCTGACGCTTGCTCATGCCCTTGACGACACGAGGAACGAACTTGTCTCCGCTCTTACCAAACTTACGCAGGTACCCATAGAGCGAAGGATCGCTCGACTTGATCTGTATATGTCTTGGCCTATTGGCCTGCGGCACCCGCCTGAAAGAGAAGGGCAAACGTTGCAACAAAGCCCAGAACAAATCTTCCTTATCACCCATATCTTGGCTTATGACCGTGTCTGTCTTTCCCTCGCGAGTACATCCTTCGGCCAGCCACAGCCCCATCAAAGCAGCATAATCGTCGCCGGTAACTACACGATCACCAACTCGCACGTATGGTACATCCGGTCGATCCCAAGATACGACCTGCGGAATATAGAAGCGCGGTGGCAACAGCCGGGAAGGGACAATAGACCATGGAAACTCGAAACCTTTGCGGAAGTCCCACTCAGTCCTGTGCACCATGCGGTGATCTGGTGTGACGAGTAGGTTGACCGTGTCGCTGCGCCACAGGTGCATCTTACCCTTGTAAGGATAGCGAACGTAGGAGGAAGGCAGTGTAAAGTCCATGTGCAGAGTGAACGGATCCACCTGCGCCACCAGGTCATCTACGGCCAGTTGGTCGAACCGAATCCATCCGCGTTCGGTCAGCACCTCGGTTTCTCGGTCGTAGCACAGGTGTTCGGCCTCAATGATAACGATCGAGCCCCGTGAGCCCAGGGTCTCGTACAAGGCATCGGCGATCTGGACGGTGAGCTGTTCCTGGAGCTGGGGTCTGCGGGCGTAGCCTTCCACGAGCCGCGCCAGCTTGGAGAGCCCGACGACCCGGCCGCTCGGCGCGTACCCCACGTGAGCTTTGCCAGCGAAGGGGATCAGGTGGTGCTCACAGATCGAGCACAGGGGTATGTCCCTTACGAGGACCGTATCACGGTAGTCCTCCGCGAAGCCGATCTCCAGGTGACGGGTCGGGTCCTCGCCCAGGCCCGCGAAGAGGTACGCGTAGGCGTCGGCGACGCGCTCGGGGGTGCCGAGAACGCCCTCGCGCTCGGGGTCGTCGCCTATGGCAATGAGGATCTCGCGCACGGCCCGCTCGATGCGGGGCCGGTCTATCTCGCGCTTTCCAGGGACCTCCTCGGCCAATCTTCTAACCCTCCAGCAGACAGGGTAGCTCGCGGATTACGGGCTCTCCAAGTATAAACATCACTAGGACTACAGACCGGGAGATTCTCAGAGGACTTCGGCGTCGAAGCCGTGTTCTTCGGAGAGCTCCTGGATGGCGCGATCCACGTCGTCCACAGAGTCGTCGGGCACGTAGAAGTAGGCGGTCTGCGGATAGTAGTCCTCGTTGGGCTCGGAGCGGACGTGCTCGTAGTCCACGTCGAGCCGGTCGAGGGTGTCGCGGATACTCTCCAGCGCGGCTTGGTTCCCGACGTTCGCGACCCGCAGCATCGTCTCCCCCTGCATAACGCCTGGCTCCCTACGCCGCGAAGTCGAAGTCGGGGAACGCGCCGTCCTTTTCTACAAGCTGTCCGTCAGCGTAGAGCTCGCCGCCTTCGCGCAGGTCGCAGATCAAATCCCAGTGCACGCTCGAGTCGTTCTTCCCGCCGGTTTTCTCGTAGGAGCGACCGACCGCAAGGTGCACCGTGCCGCCGAGCTTCTCATCGAAGAGGATGTTCTTGGTCGCCCGCCGGATGCCGTAGTTGGTGCCGATGCCGAGCTCCCCCAGATACCGCGCCCCCTCGTCGGCGTCCAGCATGGAGTGCAAGTACTCCTCGCCCTTCTCGGCGCTCGCCTCGACGACCCTTCCCCCCTCGAATCGGAGCCGCACCCCCATAACCTCGCGCCCGGCTACGGCTACGGGGATACCGAAGTAGATCTCCCCGTTCGCCGAGTCCTCGACGGGGCCCGTGAAGACCTCGCCGCACGGCATGTTGCGCCTCCCGTCACCGTTGATAAACCTGCGCCCCTCGACGGAGAGCGTGAGATCCGTCCCCGGCCCGACGATGCGTACCTCGCGAGCCCTCTCCAGACGCTCTATGAGCCGCCCCTGCTCCCCGGCCTTCCCCCGCCAGTAACGGACCGGGTCGTCTTCGTTCAGCGCCATGGCCTCGAACACGAATTCCTCGTACTCCTCGAGCCCCATCTCCGACTCCTGCGCCAGCGCCTGCGTCGGATAGAGCGTCAGCGCCCACCGGTCCCTCTCGACAACCATGTCCTGCACGGCCTTGTCCCGCTTGGCAAGGGCTTGCTGCTTTCGCGGATCCACCCCCGCGAGCGCTCGCGTATTATGCGGTGCCATGACGGAGATGACGGCGGCCACCTCCTCGTAGATGGAGCGGATGGCGGGAGGGGTCTTCTCGTAGTGGATGTCTTTTGCGTGCTCGAAGAAGAGCTCCTGTATGCCGGGCAATGCGACCTGGGGGATGGGGATGGCTCCGACGCCGAGGAGCCGGGCGTAGACCCTTATCATCCGGGCCGCGCCTCAACGTGGTCTCCGCCGAGCGCTCTGCGGGCGAACTCAAGTGCCTCGCGCACCCGCCCCAGGATGGTCCCCGGGTCCGGGGCGCCCAGTGGCCAGGGTTTGAGCTCAAGGCTGACGACGCCGGGGTAGCTGCTCTGCGCGAGGGCGCCGAGGAACGGCCTCAAGGGGAGGCGGCCTTTCCCGGGGAGGCGATGCTGGTCTCCGCCGGTGAGGTCGGAATCGGAGAGGTGGACGTGGCGGAGCTGGCCGGCGAGCACCGAGTGCGCCCGCATCAGGTCCACCTTGCTCGCTCCGACGTGGCTCGTGTCGAGCGTGACGTCGCCCAGACCCATGAGGTGCTCCGGCAGGTGGCAGCTCAGGAACCGCCTACGGCCGAAGATGCCCCTGGCCACGCTTCGAGGCATGTTCTCGACCGCGATTGAGACGCCCTGCTCGCGAGCCTCCCGCAGGGGACCCGTTTTCCAACGCTCCAGCGGTCTGCCGGGCGGCGGCGGGTGTGCGACGACGACCGGAACCTCCATGCTCCGGGCCAGCCTGGCGACCCGGACGAGGGTCTCGGCGGGACCGAGGTTCCAGGCGCCACGCCGCAGGGGCGGATGGAAGGCGAGGATCGGGATGCCGTGCTTCTCGGCGAGGTGGTCGAGGTAACCTGCCTGGTGTGTGTCCCAGCGCTCGTCCATCATGATCTCCACGCCGTCGTAGCCGGCCTCCGCAGCCCAGGCATAGATCCTATCGAGCCCGAACGGATACAGCGAGCCGGTGCTGAAGACGACGGGCATCAGCGGCTCCGTCGGATCTCCACGAACTGCTCAAGCGTCGAGGGCGAGTGGTTCTGGTAGTGGTTGTTAGCGTAGGCGAAGACCTCCCGCCCCTCCGAAAGGAAGTGATCCACCCGCTCCGACCACCACCCGAGGTCGTCTCTCCGGTCGCGCCTGGGGCCGGTGTGCCCGGACGGGAATTCCTGGCGATCTCCCAGCCATCGGATGTACACGAAGCCCGCGGTCGCCTCCTCCATGCGGGGCATCCGCGGGTGGTCGATCAGGGCAACTTTCCTCAGCCCAAGAATGGAAGCATTCTAGCAGTAGCGGCGAATCCGCGGTGAGTTGGGTGGTAGATGGGCTGAAACCAGCAAGAATCTATATGACGGCCGCCAACAAGGGCCGGAGCCCCTACAGAG
>JAIVIG010000290.1:32270-37584 GCA_020200675.1 Actinomycetota bacterium | reverse complement strand
GAGTAGGGCTTCGCCGGCTCCTCTGCCATCCACTAGCCCCAGACGAACGGCTTCGGAGGTGAGGCTGGCGGCGTTGGCTGCTGTGATCCACCCGAAGAAAGGTCCCAGCGGCAGAGCGACGAGCCAACGATCGGCCGCGCTCAGGGTGCCACGCTCCGAACGCGCGAGACGCAGGTAGGCGACGGCCAGACAGAGAAAGACGACGATGAGCATGGCCTGCGCAAGGAGTAACTGATCCGCCGGGACGAAGACCGACCACAGCCCGGTACAGGCGAATGCGCCGGCGGTGTACCATCCGATGCGCCGCAGTAGCGGATTCTCACCGTTCGCGGGCAGCGCTTGATAGACGGCGTAGACCAGCGACAACGCGAAGATCAAAGCCCAAATCGTGAAAGCGTACGGGGCCGGCTCGACCAGCGAACCAGGACCCCGGGCGACGACCTCCTGAATAGCCGCGCTCGCAACGACCGTCATCCCGACCTGGAAGAGCGCCCCGACCACGTTCGCCGCCTGACGCGCCAGATCCCACCTACCGCCGTCACCCACGCGTACCTCCTTCTGGTACACTAGTTTTATGACAATATATTTCTATCATCGAAGTAAATAGGTGTCAATGGTGGGAGGCGAGAACCTCGGGGATCTGGTGCGCGAGCATTCTTCGGCTGTGATGCGCTATGCGGCGGCTACGGCCAAGCGCATGGGCCTCGAGGCTTCCGAGTTGGCGGCGCTGGAGCACCTTCAGGCTGCGGGGCCGATGACGCTGGGGCGGTTGGGGGAGAGGCTGTCGATGAGCCCCGGAGCTGTGACGGCGCTGGTGGACCGTCTGGAGAGGAAGGGCTACGTGGAGCGCGTCCCGAACCCGAAGGATCGCAGGAGCGCGCTTGTGCGCGAGACCCAGGCGGGGCTCGAGGAGTCGCTCGCGCACCTGTGGCCGTACATCGCGGAGATGAGGGAGATCGAGGGGCGCTTCTCGGAAGAGGAGCAGGCGATAGTTGCCCGGTTCCTATCCGCCGCTACGGAGGCGACGCACCGGCACGCCGAAGCGGACCGGCGGCTGTGAACGGGTCGGAGAAGGGGAAACGGCTGAGCGGGAGAATTTAGACGGGGCGGTCTAGCTTCGTTTTCTCCAGGAAGGCGGTGATCTTCGCCAGGGCATTGGACCTGTGTTCGTCTTGAGCGGCGATAGTTTCGTTGACGTCCCCGGCCTTGCAGGCTTCGAGGATTCTCCGGTGGTCCTCTCTGGCGCGCTCGAGCCAGGCGGGGTCGAAGATCGCGCCGCGGTAAGCTTCGGAGACTCGCCAGAGGACTTCTATGATGCGGTAGAGCCTCGGTAGTCCGGCGCGCTCGAAGAGCGAGAGGTGGAAATCCCAGTTGGCTTCGGCGTACCTCAGGACGTCGCCGGCTCTAGCGAACTCGTCCATCCTGGCTACCGAGCTTTCGAGTTGCCGGATGAGGTCGGTGTCGACCGCCGGTACGGCCCTGCGGGTCATCTCCGTCTCCAGGAGGCTTCTCGCCAGGTAGATCTCCTCTAACTCCTCCAGCGAGAGCGCGACCACGGTGTAGCCGCGGTGCGCCTGGTAGGTGACCTGCCCCTCGGCCTCCAGGACCTTGAGCGCCTCCCGAACCGGCACCCGGCTGACGTGCAGGCGCTCCGCGAGCTTCTCCTGGCGCACCCGCTCCCCCGGCTGCAACTCGCGAGACATGATGGCGCGCCGGATCTCCCCGAGAACCGCTTCCTGGGACGTTAGGGGCCTGCTGTAGCCTGGGCTGGTTTTCTTGTTGAACATCTCTTGCCGGGTTGATCCTATTCGGCGACCCTGTCGTCAGGGCGACTCATGCTAACGGAAGGCCGGGATACCGGTCAGGGCCTGGCCCAGGATCAGGGTATGTACCTCGCTCGTGCCCTCGTAGGTGAGGACGCTCTCCAGGTTGTTCGCGTGCCGCAGCGGCGAGTGGTCGAGCGTGATGCCGTTTCCCCCGAGGATGGTCCGCGCCTCTCGCGCTATCTCGATAGCCTCCCTCACGTTGTTGAGCTTGCCGGCTGAGATGTGCTCGGGGCGTACGGTCCCCTCGTCCTTCATGCGCCCGACGTGCAACGCGAGCAGCGTACCCTTCTCTATCTCGAGTACCATGTTCACGAGCTTCTGCTGCGTGAGCTGAAACCCGGCCACGGGCTTGCCGAACTGCTCGCGTCCCCCGGCGTACTCCAGCGCCGCCTCGTAGCTGTCCCTCGCCGCCCCCATAGAGCCCCAGATGATGCCGTAGCGGGCCTCGCTGAGGCAGGAGAAAGGCACCGAGATCCGCATGGAGAGCTTCGGGGTGATGTCTTTGGCGCTGAAGCCGGGCGTCTCGGTCGGGACCAGGAAGCCGCGGATGCCGTCGTCCGTCTGGGCCCAGACCACCGCCACGTTGGCGATGGTGCCCATCCCGATCCAACGCTTTTGACCGTTCAAGACCCAGTCGCTTCCGTCCCTGTGGGCGAAGGTCTGCATGCTGGACGGATCGCTACCGGCCTCGGGCTCCGTGAGGCCGAAGCAGCCGATGGCCTCGCCCTTCGCCATCCTCGACAGCCACTCCTGCTTCTGCTCCTCGGAGCCGAACTTGTGAATGGCGGACATCGCGAGCGACCCCTGCACGCTGACGAAGGTCCTCAACCCCGAGTCGCCGGCCTCGAGCTCCATGCAGGCTAGACCGTACTCCACGGAGCTCTTGCCGGCGCACCCGTAGCCTTCGAGGTGCATCCCGAGCAGGCCCCTCGCGGCCATCTCCGGCACCAGCTCCCTCGGGAAGATCGCCCCCTCCCACCATTCCCTGAGATTGGGCTTTATCCTCTCCTCGACGAACGAGCGGATCTCCTCGCGTACGGCGAGCTCCTCGTCCGAGAACAGGGCATCGAGACCCAGGAGATCCGTCGCTTCACGGCGCTCGGAGCGTGGCTCGCCGGTCGTATTCGTGTGACGTTCTCCCGCGACTCTCATGGCACAACTCTACCAAAAACTAAATACTTTATCCAAAGAACTGTCTCCGAGGAAGGCCGTCTACGCGCGTCGCCGCGCAACTGACGAAGCTCGATCAACGCGAACGGTCGCGAGAGAGGAGACTTCACTATGGCATCCGAGAATCCGTGGAGGCAGCCGTTTCGTAGGCGTGTCCGTAACGGTAGACCGTCGCCTCGTCGAAGGGGCATCCGATGATCTGCAGCCCGACCGGCAGTCCGGAGCGGGTGAGGCCGCACGGGACGGAGAGGCTCGGGAGGCCGTTGAGGTTGGTCGGGCCGGTGAATCGGGTCAGCGCCGAGAAAACGAGCTCTTCGTGGTCACCGATCTTTACCTCTCGCTGTCCTATCTCCGTAGCCGCAATGGGAACGGTCGGCGTCAAGAGCACGTCTACCTCTTTCAGTGCGTGTTCGAACGCTTCCAGCGAACGCCGCTTCGTTACCTGCTGCGCCTTTGCGTAGCGGTAGGCCTTCAAGTGCTCGGCGTCGCGGAGTCGTGAGCTAATCTCGTCACCGAACCTCTCCGGCTCGTTCTTCAGTCGTTCCTCGTGGATGGTGTAGGCTTCGACGGCCAGGATGATCCGCTGCGCCTTGAGCGTCTCCGGGAGGTTTGGTATCTCGACCTCCCGCACCTCCGCGCCCAGGGACCGGAGAACCTCGACCGCTTCCCTTACCCTCCGTTCCACTTCGTCCTCGACGTGCTCGAAGTAGTGGCTCGCCGGCACGCCCACCACGCCGCCTCGGACGGGGCGCCGGAGGTTCCGGGTGAAGTCTTCGGCGGGCCTATCTACGGAGAAGGGGTCTTGTTCGTCGTAACCGGCGAGGACGTTCAGGAGGAACGCATTGTCCTCTACGGTGCGTAGCAGAGACCCGCCGCGACGGCCGCGCCCGATCCGCCGCTGGATCCGCCGGGGATCCTGTCCGGATCGTGGGGGTTCCTCGTCGGCCCGAAATAGGAGCTGTCGCCCGTAGGGCCGTAGGCGAACTCGTGGGTGTTCGTCTTGCCGATGAGTATCGCCCCGGCCTCTTCGAGCTTCGAGACGACCGTCGCGCTGCGGTCGGGGACGTAATCCTCGAAGAAGGCGGAGCCCATCGTGGTGCGAACGCCCTCCGTGCAGATCAGGTCCTTCACGCCGACCGGCACGCCGTGGAGTGGGCCGCGGTACTCCCCGGCCAGTATCTCTTTCTCCGCCCGCGCAGCCTCTTCGAGCGCCCTCTCAGGCAGCACGGTTATGAAGGCGTTCAGTTTCGCGTCTTCGGACTCGATCCGCTCCAGCAGCGTGTTCACTACCTCGACCGGTGAGAGGCGCCGCTCCCGCAGGGCTGCGGCGAGAGCGGCGAGTGAGAGCGGCAGGTTTTCGGGTTCGTTCACACTCCCTCGGGTTCGGAGACGGTGTCGGAGAGGCCCTGTTGTTTCGTCTCGACGCCGAGCAGGAACACCACGATACCCCCGATCACGAACGCGGCGGCCCACGCGGAGAGCGCACTCACGAGGGCGTAGCCGAACAGGATTCCCCCGAGGGTCGGGGTTATGACGCCCGCGACCCTGGCCATGCCGCTCGCCCATCCCATGCCTGTGGTGCGGATCTCGGTCGGGTAGAGCTCGGGCGTCCACGCGTACAGCGATCCCCAAGCGCCGAGGGCGAAGAAGCTCATCAGCATCGCGGAGGCGAGCAGACCTGTGAAGCCGGTTACGATGGCGAAGAGGAAAGTAAACACGCCGCTCGCTATAAGGTAGATGCCGAGCGTGTTACGCCGGCCCAGACGTTCGATCAGGTATGCGGCGGAGAAGAAGCCCGGCACCTGCGCCAACGCGAGGAGAAACGTATTCTGGTACGTCTGGAGAGACGAGAAACCCTGCGCTACGAAGGCTTGGGGCAGCCACGTGAAGATGCCGTAGTAGGCAAGGGAGATGCAGAACCAGGCGACCCACAGCATCAGGGTTGACTGCCGCAGCCCGGGCTTCCACAATTTGCCGACCGGATTCCCTTCTTGCCGCTCGTCGGCGACCAGTTCTTGCTCGGGCTCGGGTTGGCCATTCTCTCTTGCTATGCCGGCGAGTATCTCTCTTGCCTCGTCGTTCTTACCGGAGATCGCCAGATAGCGTGGAGATTCAGGGATGCTCCTGCGGATCCACAACACCAGAACCGCCGCCACCGCCGAGGTTGCGAGCAGCGGCCGCCAGCCAAAGCTCGGCACGAGGAGCCACGCAAGCCCAGCGGCGATGATCGTGCCAGCAGCCCAGAAACTTTCGAGGATGACCAGGTTGCGTCCCCGGTTCCTGGTCGGCAAAAACTCGGCGTAGAGCGAGAAATCGAG
>JAIVIG010000290.1:0-32210 GCA_020200675.1 Actinomycetota bacterium | reverse complement strand
ACCGTAACCTGAAAGCCCACCCGCCGGCCTATGTAGTCCGAGATGGTTCCCCAGAACCAGGCGCCGACCAGCATTCCCGCGAAGGTCGCCGTAGCGACCAGGCCACCTTGAGCTGTCGTTATCCCGAACTCGCCGATTATCGACGGCAGGGCGAACCCAAGCAGGAGCACCTCCGCACCGTCCGCCGCCCACGTCACCCCACACACGCCCAGCATCCGCTTCTGGAACCGCCCGAAGCCGATCCGGTCAACGGCCTCCTGGACGGTCATCGCTCTCGTGGTAGCCACAGTTGTCCTCCCTTCAATTCCTGGGCCTTCGCCACCACTTGCCAGTAGGGGGGCCGTAGAACTGCCCATAGCTCATCAGCCTCATGGCTTCCTGGTAGGCGCGCAACGTCTTTCGGGTGGAGACGTAGTTGCCGATCAAAATACCCAACGCGAGCCCGGCTACCGCGGGCGCGGCCTGGCGCAGCATCGGCGCCCCTACGGCCGATAAAAGGTCGAGGGATTCTTCTCCGGCCGGGGCTGCGGCCGGCCTGGGCGGGGAAGGATGACCTGCCCCCGTTTCCCCCGGAGGGATGGTATCTTCGCCCGTCTCCGCCTCTCCGGTTGGGGTGGGCTCTTCCGATGGCGTCTCTTCCCTTTGCTCTCCTCCGGAGAGGACCTCGGACTCGAGGTTGCGGGCGAACTGTTGGAGGATGCGTTGTGAGACGTTGCCCAGGGCGCCGCGGCCGAACTGCGCGGCCTTTCCGCGCACGTCCAGGTCGGTGTCCAGGCTCAGGAGGCTCTGGGAGTCCGAGCCCGAGACGGAGGCAGTGATCTTCGCCTCCAGGTTACCCTGGCCCTTGGTTTCGTCCGCGGAGGCCGCCATCACCGCCCGGTGGTCGTCGTGGTCGAGTTCGAGAAAGCGGAGGGTGCCGCGGTAGGAGGCGGTGATCGGGCCGACCTTCACCTTGACGGTGCCCGCGTAGGAGTCGTCGTCTCTCTTCTCTTCCAGGTTCGCCCCCGGCAACAGCGGCGCCACCCGTTCCACGTCGGCGAGGACGTCGAAGAGCTCGTCGGGCGGCGCGGCCACCTCGATCTCGTTCTGGATCTTCAATTTGGCCTCCTTTCAGTCCTCCAGCAGGATGCCGGGGGCTCCCGGGGGTGAAGAGTAGTATTTTTCTCGACTCCCTACTAACTACTCCCTACTCCCTTCATATGTCCATCAGGGCCTTGCGCTGGCCTCCATCTATCGGCACGTGCGCGCCGTGAACGAAGCTGGCCTTGGGGGAGGCGAGGAAGGCGACCACGTCGGCGACCTCCTCGGGTTCGCAGATCCGGCCGAACGGGATGCTCCCCACCGCCAGGTCGTGGGCCCTCTCGCGGGAGACCCCCTTGTCCCGGGCGAACGCTTCCTCGAGCCCCTCCCACCGGTCGGTGTTGACGGGGCCGGGGTTGACGGTGTTGATACGCACGCCGGACTTGCCGTACTGCTCCGCCATCGCCGAAGCGAAGTTGATGTCGGCGGCGTTGGCGACCCCCGCGGTCGTCTCCCAGGGGGTCGGTTTGAGGCCGTCGTTGCCGACCACGAGGACCACGCTCCCGCTGCCCTGCTCCCTCATGCGCGGAAGCACCGCCCGGCAGGCCCGCACGTAGCCCATGAACTTCAAGTTGAGGCTGCTGAACCACTCGTCTTCCGTCAGGTTCTCGAGAAGTCCTCCGGGCGAGCTCCCGGCGCAGGTTATGAGGATGTCGATTCTGCCGAAGGAGTCGACCGTCTCGGCGACCGCGCGTTCGATGTCTTCGGGTCTGCTCATGTCGCCCGCTATCGGCATTATTTTCTGGCCCGTTCTTTCGGAGAGCTCTCGCGCCGTCTCTTCGAGCGACTCCTTCCCCCGCGCGGTGACGACCACCGTACAACCCTCTTCGGCTAGCACCCGCGCGCATTCCCTGCCGATACCCTTGCTGGCCCCCGTGATGAAAGCCACCGAGCCTTCGAGCTCCAGGTTCATCCCGTCCTCCTCCTTCCGACTCTCCCGCTCCGACAGAAACAACTACCGCGGTCTATCCGGCCTCGCGCTCCTCCCCGGTCATCCGCACCAACTCGTCCTTCAACACCTTCCCCATCTCGTTGCGCGGAAGCTCGTCGACCACAAAGAACCTCTTCGGACACTTGTAGGCGCTGAGGGTCTCGCGAGCGTGGACCGATAGATCCTCTTCGTCTATTGCTTCGTTCCCGGCCGGAACGACGAAAGCGACGACCTCTTCTCCCCACCGTTCCGAAGGGATACCAACGACCGCCGCCCCTTCGACCGCCGCGTGATCTTCCAGGACGAGCTCGACCTCCCTGGGATAAATATTCAAGCCTCCCGAGATGATCATCTCTTTCAAGCGTCCTGTTATCGTCAGGTACCCATCCTCCGGGTCCACCCGCCCCACGTCGCCGGTCCGGAACCACCCCCCCGGGTAGAAGTTCTCTTCGGTGGCATCCGGAAGGTTCCAGTAGCCCGAGAACACCTGGGGCCCGCGCAGCGCTATCTCGCCGTCCTCACCCGGTTCGAGGGCGCGTCCCTCCTCGTCGACTATCGACAGCTCGGTACCCGGAAGGGGGAACCCCACGGAGCCGAACTTCCGGAGGCCGTCGTACGGGTTGGAGACGCTCAGCCCGCTCTCGGTGCTCCCGTAACGCTCCAGGATGTCCCGGCTCAGAAGCGACGATACCCTGCGGGCCAGCGCGGGAGAGAGGGCCGAGGAACCGGCAATGGGGAGTCGGAGCGAGGAGAAGTTGGCCTCCTCGACGCCCTCCCACGCGGCTAGCTTCTCGTAGATGGCGGGCACGGCGAAGAGGACCGTAGCCTTCTCGGACTCTATCGTGGCGCAGAGCCTCGCCGGCTCGAACCTGCTGTGGACCACGGCGCGTGAGCCCGCGAGAAGCGTCATGTGGACGCCGCCGAGACCGTGCTGGTGGGTGAACGGCAGCGCGTGTACGAGGACGTCGTTCGCGTCCCATCGCCACGACCACATCGCGGCGCGGATCGACGAGAGCAGGTTGGCGTGGGTCAGCGGCACCCCTTTGGGCTGCCCCGTGGTGCCGGAGGTGTAGGCGAGCATCGCCACGTCGCCACCGTTCGCGTCCCCCGGCTCCAGAGGCTCGCCCTCGGAGAGAGCTTCTTGCAGGGAAAGGGCGCTAGAGCTTGCTTCTCCCCCAACTGCTACGACTTCCCGGAGCGAGGTGTCTTCTTGGGCGATCGACGTGAGCCGGTCGATTGCGTCGCCCTGTGCCAGCGCGTACGCGGCGCTGCTGTCTTGCGCGAGGTGGCGCAGCTCGGACGGGGTAAGGTCGGCGCCGGCCGGCACCACGACGCCCCCTGCCCGGAGGATACTGAGGTAAGCGACGACGAAATCGAGGGAGTTGCCGCCGCAGAGTATGACCCGCTCTTGCGGGGCGAGCCCCTGCACACGGAGCCAGCCTCCCACCCTGGCGGCGAGGCCGTCTAGCTCCTCGTGGGTGATCTCTTCGCCGTCGATGGTCAGGGCGGTTTGTGCCGAGCGGTGCGTCGAGGCTTTGTGGAATGCTTGGGGTAGGGAGCCCTCTACCAGCTCTGCCTGTAACGCGTCGGCGTCGACCTCTCTTCCCAGGTGGCGCTGCCAGGCATCGAGTGTCCCCGGCGCTATCCGGTCGGTGCCCGTTAGCCGGGTCATCCGCCTCCCTTCCCGCGTCTGAGGGACGCTGCCCCGACGGAGCCGGACCAGGACTCCCGGTTGCCCGACCTCTCCTCGCGCAGCGCGTCCAGAGGTCCCGAAGCTAAAGATACGACGCGTTTTACCCGGCCGGCGGCAGCGGGATCCAGGCGGGCGAGCTCGGAGGCGAGGTCGACGGCGGCCTTTCCCGGGTCCTCTTCGACGCGGTCCACCAGTCCTATGGCGAGCGCTTCCTCCGCGCCCACGGCGCGCATCGTGAGGCAGAGATCCAACGCACGCCCCCTCCCGATGAGAGAAGGTAGCCCCCAGGCCGCTACCGCGAGGCCGTGCCCTGGCCCAGAGACACGAATCTTCGTCTCCGG
Source organism: Actinomycetota bacterium (assembly GCA_020200675.1). Lineage (GTDB taxonomy): Bacteria > Actinomycetota > Rubrobacteria > Rubrobacterales > Rubrobacteraceae > Rubrobacter_F. The sequence continues at coordinate 28,165 of JAIVIG010000290.1, read as the reverse complement.
ACCGGCGACCCGGAGGTCCCCGGCCACGGCGAGCTGCGCTCCACCGCCGACCGCGTGCCCGTCGAGCGCCACGACTATCGGGATCGGCAGCCCCACCATCTTCTCGTAGAGCTCGTACAGCAGGTCGCTCACCCTCGTCCGTTCCTCGTCTTCGAGGTCTAGATCCGCGCCAGAGCAGAACGCCTTCGGGGTGGAAGAGCCGAGGACGACGGCTCGCGAGTCGACATCGTCGAAGGCCCCGGTGAGTGCGTTCACGAGGGGCATGTCGATGGCGTTCAGGCGGTCGGGGCGGTTGAGCCGGAGGCGCAAAACGTCCCCTGTCGGACGGTCTATCAGCAACTCTTCAGATCCGTTCATCAGGAGATAGGCTCGCAGAGTTCGACCAGTATCCCGCCGAACGACTCTGGATCCAGGAAGGCGATCCGCATGCCTCCTGCTCCCGGCATCGGCGCTTCGCCCAGAGGGCTCACGCCTCGTTCGGAGAGCTCTGCCAGCGCCGCGTCGAGGTCGTCCACCTCGAAGGCGACGTGCTGTATGCCCGGCCCGTACTGTTTCAAGTAATCGGCATTCGACCCCTCTTCGGTGCGCGGCGTGATCAGCTCGACCAGTGTCTCGCCGCAGGGCAAGAACGCGATGTCGAGCTCGTCCCCGTACCGCTCAGTGTGGTCCAACTCCAACCCGAGATGTTTGGAAAAACTTTGCACAGCCTCGTCGAGGTCACCCACGATGAGGCCCAGGTGGTCCACGCGTTTGATCTTCACCGGCCCAACTCCACGACGACGCGCGCCGGCCCCCCGTTCTCGCCGACGAGCCGCAGGGGAAAGGCCATGACTTCGAAACCGTCTCTGGGAAGCTCGGGCAGACGCATCAGGTTCTCGATCAGGAGAACGCCGGTACCCAGCAATATCGTGTGGTTGGGCCAAGGTTTGGTATCGTCCACCGCGAAGTCCAACCCGATCGCCGACGGTGATACCTCCGCTATTGCTTCGGCGGCGTCCTGGGCGAGATACGGGTTCATCTCGTAGAGCTTCTCACTCTCCCACGCCCGATCCGTCCAACCCGTCGCCAGCATCAGGATAGCGTCCCTCGACTCCGAAGGATCGAACCCTGCTTCGTTCAAGTGCTCCAAAGTAATGGGCTCTCCAGGCTGGGCCATCTCCCTTAGATCCAGGCGCACCCCGGGACGGTGGAACCTCTCTATCGGGATCTCGTCGATGGTCGCCCCGTCCTCGATAAAGTGGGAGGGTGCGTCCACGTGCGTCCCCGTGTGTATGCTGCAGGTCATGGTGGTGTTGCGCACCCCGTCCTGCTCCAACGAGGTCAGCGGCTCGAACCGCGGCCGGGGATGCCCCGGAACCGGGATGGTCCTCTCGGAGAATGGCATGGTCAAGTCCATGTTCCTACCCATTTTGTACACCTCACCCCACAGCATTTGCGCCTCGTTCCCCTGCAATATAATATTGTATCCAATACTTGTAAAGCAAGTGCCTCGCGGGGAAAGGGGGATGAGTAGTGAAACCAGCCGCCTTCGAGTATCGTCGGGCGACTGCGGTGGAGGACGCCGTCGATCAGTTGACCGAGCTGGGCGACGAGGCCAAGTTGCTGGCCGGCGGCCAGAGTCTGGTTCCGATGATGAACTTCAGGCTGGTTCGTCCCTCCGCCCTCGTTGACGTCGCCGGGATCCCCGACCTGCAGTATCTGGAGCCCCACGACGGTCGTGGGCTCAAGATCGGGGCGCTGACGCCGCACCGCTGGGTCGAGGAGATGGAGGACCCTGAACTTTTAGAGGGCTTCTCGGTACTAAAGCGCGCGGCTCGTTGGGTGGGGCACTATCCTATTCGCACTTTGGGCACGTTCGGCGGCAGCATCGCGCACGGGGACCCTTCGGCGGAGTGGTGCATGCTCGCGGCACTGCTGAACGCCGAGGTCGTGGCGGTCGGTCCGGGAGGAGAGCGCGTGGTCCTGGCCTCCGACTTCTTCCACGGCTTCTTCATGACCGCGCTGGAGCCGGACGAGATGATCGTGGAGGTCCGTTTCCCCCAGCCAGCCCCGAACGCCGCGCTGCAGGAGTTCGCCAGGCGCGCGGGGGACTACGCGATCGTGGCCGCAGCGGTCACCCTGGACATCGACGATGGAAAATGCCGCTCCGCCCGCGTGGTGCTCGGGGGCGTGGCGGACATCCCCCTGCGCGTCTCCGAAGCGGAGCAGGTGCTGGAGGGGGCGGAGGTTGGCCGGGAGGCCTTCGAAGAGGCGGGGCGGGAGGCGGCGAAGGTAATCGACCCGCCATCCGACGTCCAGGGGACCGCGGAGTACAGGAGAGATCTCTCGGCGGTGATGGTACGGAGGGCACTGGAGGAGGCGGCCGGCGATGCCGGGTGACGGCTCCTCCGGCAGGTCCTGGGTCGGCAGGTCGGTCCCCAGGGTCGAGGACGCGCGGCACCTCACCGGCCGGGGGATGTTCGTGGACGACATCGAGCGTCCGAGGATGCTCTACGCCGCCTTCGCCCGGTCGTCGTTCGGCGCCGCGTGCGTGGAGAGGGTCTCCGTCGAGGACGCCCTTGAGGTCCCCGGCGTGGAGAGGGTCATCACCCGCTCCGACCTGGAGGACGTACCCGGGCTGCGTCCGGTGCTCCACCGCCCGGAGTTCGTCGGGGTCGACATGCCCCTGCTCTCGGGCGAGAGGGTTCGCCACGCCGGCGAACCGGTTGCGCTGGTCCTGGCGGACTCTCCTCATGCCGCGGAGGACGGCGCGGACGCCATGGCGGTCGAGTACGAGCGCCAGGAGACAGTGGTCTCGCTGGACGCGGCCCTAGCCGAAGGCGCAAGGACCGTACACGAGGACATGCAAGACAACGTGATGGTCGACGTGCGTTCGTCTGACGATTCCGGGGTAGACGAGGCCTTCGAGCGGGCCGCGGTCGTCGTCGAGGCGACGTTCGAGACGGGGCGGCTGGCGGCGGTCCCGATGGAGGGGCGGGGGTGCCTGGCCGAGTGGGACGGCCGGGAGGACAAGCTGGTCCTGCACACCTCCACGCAGGTGCCGCACATCGTGCGCACCGCGCTCGCGGAGGTATTGGAGATCCCGCAACAGCGAATCCGCGTCGTAGCGCCCGACGTCGGCGGGGGCTTCGGGCAGAAGTGCGTCGTCAGCCGCGAGGAGTTGCTCGTGGCGATAGCTGCCCAGCGCCTGGAGCGGCCGGTGAAGTGGACCGAAGACAGGCAGGAGAACCTCACGGCCTCCTTCCACGGCCACGAGCAGAGGTACGAGACCTCGGCCGCCTTCGACGAGGAAGGGAAGCTGCTGGCCCTGGAGGCGGACATCCTGTGCGACGTGGGCGCCTACTCGTGCTACCCGTTTACGTGCGGGGTCGAGCCGCTCATGGCGGCGACGGAGATGCCGGGTCCCTATCGCCTGGAGCGTTACCGGTCGCGGGCGCGCGCGGTGGCCACGAACAAGGTTCCCATGGCGCCGTATCGCGGGGTGTCGAGGCCACAGTTCACCTTCGCGATGGAGCGTCTGATGCAGAAGGCCGCGAAGCGTCTGGGTATGGACGCGGTGGAGATACGCAGGCGCAATTTGATCTCCGCCGACGAGTTCCCCTACGAGAGCCCGACGGGGGTCGTCTACGATCCCGGCAGCTACATCGAGTCGCTGGAGAAGTGTGCCGGGGCGCTGGACTTCCCCGCGTGGAAGGAGCGGCAGGAAGAGGCGAGGCGCGAGGGGCGTTTGATCGGCCTGGGATTCTCCTGTTTCGCGGAGCGGACGGGTTACGGGACGCGAGCGTTCGCCCTGAGGAAGATGGCGATCACACCGGGGCTGGACAACGCCCACGTGAGGATGGACCCCTCCGGGAACGTCGCCGTCGCGGTCGGCACCTGCGGGCATGGGCAGGGACACCAGACGACCCTGGCCCAGATCGTCGCCGACGAGTTGAAGAAGGCGGCCGCGCTCCTCGCGGAACGCATCAAGGAGGTGGCGAGCCACCTGCTCGAGGCAGCTCCTGGGGACCTTGAGATAGAGGACGGCAGGGTCTCCGTCAGCGGCTCTCCCGAGCGCTACGTCGGGGTGCCCGAGGTGGCGCGCGCAGCCTACCTGGAAGCACAACGGCTACCGGAGGGGGAGGCGGGGAGCCTCGAAGCGAGTGCCGGCTTCGATCCGCCGGGCACGTTCTCGAACGCGACGCACGGGGTAGTGGTGGAGATCGACCCGGAGACGGGGAACGTGCGCATAGAGCGTTACGTGGTTGCGGAGGACTGCGGGGTTATGATCAACCCGATGATCGTCGAGGGACAGGTGCGGGGAGGCGTGGCGCAGGGGATCGCCGCGGCGTTGTACGAGCAGCTCATCTACGACGACGAGGGACAACTCGTCACCTCCACGCTGATGGACTACCTCGTCCCGACGGCGATGGAGATTCCCCCCGTCGAGATCCTACACCTGGAGACGCCCTGCGAGTACACCGAGACGGGGGCGAAGGGAGTGGGGGAGGGCGGCACAATGGGGGCCCCCGCCGCCGTCGCCAGCGCGGTAGCTGACGCCCTCTCGCACCTCGACGTCAAGATCGACCGGCTCCCTATAACCCCGGACCTCCTGCGGGCCGCGATCAGAGACTCACGAGCGCGCGAAGGGAATCTTTCATGAAAGACATTCACTCGGTTAGGATCACCGTAAACGGCCGGCTTCACGAGGTAGACGTCGAGTCACGGCGGACCCTCGCCGACGTGCTGCGCCACGATCTCGGCTACACGGGTACGCACCTGGGGTGCGAGCACGGGATCTGCGGCGCGTGTACCGTCCTCGTCGACGGCCTCGCGGTCAGGTCCTGCCTCGCCTTCGGTGTCCAGGCCGACGGGCGCGAGATCGAGACCGTCGAGGGTCTCGAATCGAATGGGCAGCTCAACCCCTTGCAGGAGGCCTTCTCGGCCCACCACGCGCTGCAGTGCGGGTTCTGCACGCCCGGGTTCCTGATGCTGGCGACGGCGCTACTGAGGGAGAAGCTGGATCCCACGGAGGAAGAAGTGAGGGAGGTGATGTCGTCCAACCTGTGCCGGTGTACGGGCTACCAGGGCATCGTCGAGGCGGTACTGGCCGCAGCGGGCAAAAACGGGGGGACGGAGGCGGTCGATAGCGCGGTCTCACAGGAGACCTCCGAAGACCGGGTGGAGGGTGTGTCGCCCCTGCGTGAGGCGGGAGATCACGCGCAGTGAGCGTCGTTGGGCGGCGAATTGGGCGGCTCGAAGACCGCCGCCTGCTGCGCGGCCTCGGCCACTTCGTCGACGACGTCAATCGCGTCGGGCAGCTGTGGATGAGGGTGTTCAGATCCCCGCACGCTCACGCCCGGATAAAGAACGTGCGGACGGACGAAGTGCTCGCCCTTCCGGGAGTTGAAGCGGTACTCACCGGGGAGGACCTCGCCTGGACGAGGCCCATCCCGATCCGCACGCGCACCAAACACCAGCTCGACGACTTCCTGCAACCCGTGCTGGCGCGCGACAGGGTGCGCTATGTAGGAGAACCCATCGCCGTCGTGCTCGCCGAGGACCCGTACCTCGCCGAAGACGCCGTCGAGCTCATCAGGGTAGAGTACGAAGAGCTACCGGTCGTCCTGGATGCCCGAAGCGCCATCGAAGCCGATGCCTCGCCGGTGGACGGCTTCGAGAGCGAGGCAGCGACATTGCGTATGGGCTACGGGGACGTCGAAACGGCATTTCACGACGCCGCTTGTGTGGTCGAGATCGAGGTGAAGATCGGGCGGCATTCGGGGGTTCCGCTGGAGACACGGGGGCTCGTGGCCGAGTACGACGCCGGGAGCGACCACCTCACGATTTGGGGCGCCACCAAGGTGCCGCACTTCAACCGGCGGGTTCTCTCGCAGATGCTGGGAATGCCCCTCAACCGGATCAGCATGAAGAAATCCGACGCGGGGGGCGGCTTCGGCGTCCGGGGCGAGTTCTACCCGGAGGACTTTTTGGTGCCTTACCTCGCTCGCGAGACCGGACGCCCGGTGAAGTGGATCGAAGACCGTGCCGAGAACCTGGTGGCGGCGAACCACTCCCGCGAGCAGGTACACCGGATCGGGGCGGCCTTTGACGAGGAACACCGGCTGTTGGGCTTGCGCGACGAGGTGTGGCACGACAACGGCGCCTACATCCGAACCCACGGCGTCATCGTCCCCGACCTGACGCTGGCCATGCTGCCCGGACCTTACAGGGTCCCGGCGTACGAGGGCACGGCACACGTCGCGCTCACCAATAAGACCCCGTGCGGCACCTATCGTGGGCCGGGTCGCTACGAGTCCACTTTCGCCCGCGAGCACCTGCTCGACGTGGCGGCCGCGCGGCTCGGCATCGACCGGCTGGAACTACGGAGGATAAACCTGCTCGAAACCTCCGAGCTGCCGCACACCAGGCCCTTGTCCACTTTGGACACCGACGTCGTGCTCGACGCCGGAGACTACGAGGGGTTGTTAGACAAGGCGATCGCGCGCTCCGGCTTCGACGAGTGGGAGAAGGAGGCGCGAGAGCTGCGAGCCGGGGAGCGGTTGGTCGGCACGGGCGTCGGTTACTTCCTCGAGAAGAGCGGCACGGGACCTTATGAGGAGGCCATCGTCGAGGTCGACCCTACCGGTTCTGTCCGCGTGATCACCGGCGGCGCCTCGCTGGGGCAGGGGATAGAGACGGTACTCGCCCAGATCGCCGCGGAGCAACTGAGCGTCCCTCCCGAGGAGATAGAGGTGGTACACACGGAGACGGACCTGTTGCCCCTCCCTGGGGGAGATAGCGGTCGCCTGCGAGCCCCACAGCGGTCTGGCCGACGGAGAGGAGCCGGGCCTCGGCGCCCGCCGCACCTTCTCCGTGGACCACATGACCTACCCCTATGGGGTGCACCTGGCCCAGGTAGAGATCGACCCGGAGACCGGAGGAGTAGAGATCAAACGCTATTTTATTGCCTACGAGGTCGGCCGCGCGGTCAACCCCACGCTCGTCGAGGGTCAGCTTATCGGTGGGGCGGCGCAGGGTCTCGGGGGAGCTTTGCTCGAGGAGTTCCGCTACGACGATTCGGGGCAACCCCTCGCCGCGACCTTTATCGACTACATGGAACCGACGGCGGCCGAAGTCCCCCGTGTGGAGACGCTCGTGTGCGAAGACGCGCCGTCACCCGACAACCCTCTGGGGCTCAAGGGAGCCGGCGAAGGGGGGACCGTAGGGTGCGGGGCAGCCGTAGTCAGCGCGGTAGAGGACGCGCTCGGAATGCCGGGCTCTATAACGGCTCTCCCCGTGAGCCCCAGCAAGATACGCGCCCTTCTGCGCGAGTCGAAGGAAGCAGATTCTGCCATAGTTAGAGCTGCTTCGTCCTCGGGCTGATCCGAGGGGTTTCCGTACCCGAAAGCGGTCGCGCTTAGATCTTGCTCTGGCGTGCTACCACTGAGAACGCTATTTTCCGCCGATGCGGCGTCTCGTAGAATGCCGGTAGGAAGACGCGAGACACGGGGAGAGTTCAGATGGGCGCCGTAAGGCATCGCTTCACCGTCGAAGAGTATCGGAGGATGGGTGAGGCCAGGATCTTCTCGGAGGACGACCGGGTAGAGCTCATAGACGGGGAGGTGCTGGAGATGGCGCCGATAGGGGACCGTCATATCGAGAGCGTAATGCGCCTGACCCGCCTGATCTCCCGCTGGGCCCTCGACACGCGCGAGACCGGACTCTTCGTGAGCGTGCAAAATCCTCTCGCCCTCGGCGAGCACGGCGAGCCGCAGCCCGACCTCACACTCGTGCGAAGGCGAGGGGACCGCTCGGGCATACCTATCCCCGAGGAGTTGCTGCTGGTTGTTGAGGTCGCCTACATCTCCCTCGCCTACGACCGCGAGACGAAACTCCCCCTGTACGCCGAGGCCGGCATCCCCGAGGCGTGGCTCGTGGACCTGACCACGGACGCGATCGAGGTGTATTCGGAACCGGGGCCGGGAGGCTACAGGAGGCTCGTTCGCATAAGGCGCGACGAGCGAATCGTCTCGGCCACCTTGCCGGACCTAGCCTTCGACGCTGCCGAGGCCCTGCCGCCCGAGGGGTAGAGGGTTCAGGGCGAGCCGCCCGTATCCTTACCCCGCGGACTTGCTCTGGGCTTGGGGGACCTCCGTCTCCCCGGAGCCGCTCGGCTGATCCGGGTCGTAGGCGAGGTTCGGGGCGAGCCACTTCTCTGCCACTTCGAGGGCCATGCCCTTGCGCTCGGCGTAGTCTGATACCTGGTCGCGGCCGATCTCGGCGACGCCGAAGTAGCGGGAGTCCGGGTGGGAGAAGTAGTAGCCGCTGACCGCCGCGCCCGGCGACATCGCGCAGCTCTCGGTGAGCGTGATGCCGGCGTTCTCTTCCACGTCTAGAAGCTCCCAGAGGGTGCGCTTCTCGGTGTGTTCGGGGCAGGCCGGGTAGCCGGGGGCGGGGCGGATGCCGCGGTACTCCTCCCGGATGAGGTCCTCGGCGTCCAGGCCCTCGTCCGCCGCGTAGCCCCAGAACTCCTTGCGGACCTTCTTGTGCATCAGCTCGGCGAACGCCTCGGCCAGGCGGTCGGCGAGCGCTTTGATCATGATGGCGTTGTAGTCGTCGTTGTCCTCCTCGAAGCGTCGCGCTATCTCGTCCGCTCCGACCCCGGCCGTCACGGCGAAGAGACCGACGTAGTCCTCGAGCCCCGTCTCCTTCGGCGCGACGAAGTCGACCAGAGACTGGTTGGGACGCCCCGGCGGCTTCTGCTTCTGCTGGCGCAGGAAGTGGAGCTCCGTCAGCACCTCGCTGCGCGACTCGTCGGTGTAGACCTCCACGTCGTCGTTCGGTAGCGCGTTGGCCGGGAAGAGGCCGATGACCGCGCGCGCCTTTAGCCAACCTTCCTCGATGGCGCGGTCCAGGAGGTTCTGGGCGTCCTCGAAGAGCTTGCGGGCTTCCTCGCCCTTCTCGGGGTCGTCCAAAATCTTGGGGTAGCTGGCCTTCATCTGCCAGGAGTGGAAGAAGGGAGTCCAGTCGATGTAGTCCCGGACCTCCTCCAGCGGGTAGTCGTCGAACGTCCTGACCCCCAAGACGTTCGGCCTTGGCGGGGCGTACCCCTCCCACTCTATCTTCGTCCTGTTGGCCCGCGCACGCTCCAGCGTGGCCAGCCTGGTCTTGGACCTGCGCCCGGCGTGCTTGACGCGCACCTCTTCGTACTCGGCGGCGATCTGCTCGGCGTAGCTTTCACGACGGCCCTCGCTCACCAGGTTCTGGGCCACGCCCACGGCGCGCGAGGCGTCCTTCACGTGGATCGTGGGTTGCTCGTAACCAGGCGCGATCTTGACCGCCGTGTGCGTCTGCGAGGTCGTCGCCCCACCGATGAGCAGCGGTATGTTGAAACCCTCGCGCTGCATCTCGGAGGCAACGTGGACCATCTCGTCCAACGAAGGCGTGATGAGCCCCGAGAGCCCGATGATGTCCGCGCCCTTCTCTTTAGCGGTCTCCAGGATCTTCGCCGCGGGTACCATCACCCCGAGGTCTATGACCTCGAAGTTGTTGCACTGCAGGACCACCCCGACGATGTTCTTGCCGATGTCATGCACGTCGCCCTTCACGGTCGCCATTATGACCGTGCCGTTGGCCTCTTCGGCGTCGTCCTCGGCGAACTCGGCGATGCCCTTGACCAGGGCGTGCTCCAACCGCTTTGCGACCGGCCACGACCGCCACTCCTGGGCCTCGGCTTCCACCTCTTCGCCCTGGTCCCGGTACTTCTCCGCCAGCTCCAGCAGACGCTCGGTCGAATCGTCTCTGCGGTTGAGCACCACGTCTTCGACGGCCTCGCGCAGCTCCTCGTCTATGTCGTCGTAGACGGCGAGCTGGCCGGCGTTCACTATGCCCATCGTCAGGCCGGCGTTTATCGCGTGGTAGAGGAAGACCGCGTGTATTGCCTCGCGCACCGGGCTGTTGCCGCGGAACGAGAACGAGACGTTCGAGATGCCGCCCGAAGTCTTGGCGTGGGGGAGGGTCTGAGTTATCTCACGCACCGCCTCGATGAAATCCACGCCGTAGTTGTTGTGCTCCTCGATGCCGGTGGCGATGGCGAAGACGTTCGGGTCGAAGATTACGTCCTCCGGCGGGAAACCGACCTCTTCTGTGAGGATCTTATAAGCGCGGGTGCAGATCTCGACCTTCTGCTCCTTGGTGTCCGCCTGGCCCTCTTCGTCGAAGGCCATCACGATCACGGCTGCCCCGTACCTCTTCAGCAGTCGCGCCTGGCGGACGAACTCCTCCTCGCCCTCTTTCATGCTGATGGAGTTGACGACCGCCTTGCCCTGCACGCGCTTCAGGCCCGCCTCGATGATGGACCACTTGGACGAGTCGATCATCACGGGCACGCGCGAGATGTCCGGCTCCGCGGCGGTGAGGTTCAGGAAGTCGATCATCGCCTCCACGCCCTCGAGCATCCCCTCGTCCATGTTGACGTCGATGATCTGGGCGCCGTTCTCGACCTGCTCGGCCGCTACCTCCAGCGCCGTGTCGTAGTCCGCGTTCAGGATCAGGTCCTTGAACCGCGCCGATCCCGTAACGTTCGTCCGCTCCCCAACGTTCACGAACAGCGAGTCCGGCCCGATGTTGACCGCCTCGAGCCCGCTCAGGCGCAGCTTGCGCGAAAGCTCCGGCACCTCGCGCGGCGGATGCCCCGCGACCGCGTCCGCCATCGCCTTTATGTGCTCCGGCGTGGTGCCGCAGCACCCCCCGACGATGTTAAGCCAGCCGTTCGCGGCCCACTCCCCTATCTCCGCGGCCATGTGTTCGGGGGTCTCGTCGTACTCGCCGAACTCGTTGGGGAGACCGGCGTTCGGGTAGGCGCTGACGTGCGTCTCCGCGATCCCCGAGAGCTCCTCGATGTACTGCCGCAGCTCGCTCGACCCCAGCGCGCAGTTCAGGCCGACGCTTATGGGATCGGCGTGGCGCACGGAGTTCCAGAACGCCTCCGTCACCTGCCCGGAGAGCGTGCGTCCGCTCGCGTCGGTGATGGTGCCGGAGATCATGATAGGAACGTCCAGACCCTCATCGTCGAGGTACTCCTTGATCGCGAAGATCGCCGTCTTCGCGTTCAGCGTGTCGAAGATGGTCTCGACGAGCAGCAGATCCACGCCGCCCTCCACGAGCCCCCGCGTCGCTTCCTTATACGCCTCCTTGAGCTCGTCGAAGGTGACGTTGCGGAAGCCGGGGTTGTTCACGTCCGGAGAGAGGGAGGCCGTGCGGTTGGTCGGACCGGTGGCGCCCGCCACGAAGCGCGGCCTGTCCGGCGTCCTCTCGGTGATGCCGTCCACCGCCTCGCGGGCGACGCGCGCCGACTCGTAGTTCAGCTCGTAGGCGAGGTCCTCCATCTTGTAGTCCGCCTGGGCGATGGAGGTCGAGCTGAAGGTGTTGGTCTCTACGATATCCGCGCCGGCCTCCAGCACGGCCTCGTGGATGTCGCGGATGATCTGGGGCTGGGTTATAGAGAGCAGGTCGTTGTTGCCCTTGATATCCCCCGGGTGGTCCTTAAAGCGCTCCCCCCGGTAGTCCTCCTCGGAGAGCTCGTACTGCTGGATCATGGTGCCCATCGCGCAGTCGAGAAGCATGATGCGCTGCTTTAACTGGGCCCGGAATTCTTCTGCCCGGGCCTCTCTCTCCTCACCTACCGTGCGTTTGAGAACCATAAACCCTTCCCTGTGCTATGCCTTGTTTACCTATCCGAACCGTCGAGCGTCGTCTCGCCGGACCGGGTGCTCTCGACCGTGTTCTAGCTAACCGCTTCTGCCACGTTCCCCGCCAGATGTGACACCAAGGCCGGGGGCGGCCCGTGGTCGTCCAGGAGCGTACCTATGGCTCCGACGAGTATGCCTTCGTAGAGCTTCTCCCTGTGATCCAACAAAAGCAAATCTTCCTCTCTCTAGGCGCGAACCGCCCGGGACAGGAGCGAGAGAGGTGCGAACGAAAAAGCCCGTTGCGCCTCATCTCTCGGAGTCCCCTCCGCAGGAGTTGGCACCTGCCACAGTCCTCGAGAACATCGTATTCCTTCGAACCATCGGTTGCCGCGGCTTCAAAGGGCCCGTCCCTCCACCGCTCTCGATGAGCACCGTCCGGGAAATCCCGAGACGATCAAGAGATTACAACACGATTACCCGTGAATTGCAACACCACCGGGCTTGCCGCTGGCGCGGACCCGCGCCACGAGCTCTTTCGGATCTCCCCACGCGCACGCCCCGGCGACCCGCAGCTTGTGCGGGAGAGAGGTCTGCGCTCTCTTCGTGAACACGTCGTAGCCCTGCGCCTCGATACGGTCCAGAATCGCCTCGTAGAGCCGCCCCGCCACGACGACCGGATAGCGGCGTCCCCGGGGAATGTATCGCATCCCCTCACCGGCCACGCGGTAGAGCCCCCGGGCGCGCGAGATCTCTAACCGCATCAACTCCACGAACCTCTCGTCCACGACGCCGCGTCCCAACTCCTCCTCCGCGTACCCGAAGCGCTCCAGGTCTTCGAGCGGCAGGTAGACCCTTCCTCGCGCCCAGTCCTCCCGTACGTCGCGCAGGAAGTTCGTGAGCTGCATCGCGACGCCCAAGGCTTCGGCGTGCGGGTTCGCTGCCTCGTCCGTCGCCCCGATCACGCGGCACATCATGAGCCCCACGACCGCGGCGCTCCCGTAGGTGTACTCCTCCAGGTTCTCGTAGGTCGGGTAGCGGAAGATGCCGGTATCCATCTTCATGCTTCTCATGAACGCCTCTATGAGGTCCGGGCCGATCCCGCGCAGGAGCACGGTGTTCGCGAACGCCCGCAAAACGGGGTTCGCGACCGGCTCCCCGGCCACCGCCGCCAGGGTCTCCTCCTCGAAGTATCTCAGACCCGTGAGCTGCTCGTCGAGGGTCGTAGCGCCCGGGTTGTCCACGATCTCGTCGGCGTAGCGCATAAAGGCGTAGAGCGCGTGTACGTGCGGCCGGACCTCCGCCGGGAAGAGGCTCGTCGAAAAATAGTAGGTCCTGCTGTGCCCCTTCTGCACCCACCGGCACAGCTCGTAGCACCCCGCGAGATCCAGCCCCTCGCCGGCCAGCGGCCCCTCGCCTGCCGGGTCCAGGCGCACTAGGAGACCCCGGCGTTGTTCGTCCCGGCAACCTTTCGGGTGACGGGGGAGCGCCCGAGGTCCCGTCCGATGCGCTCCGCCGCGAGTTTCGCCCCGATGGTGACGAGCGGTACGCCCGTACCGGGGCGGGTGCTCGCCCCGACGAAGTACACGCCCCGGACCGTCTTCGAGGCAAGCGGCGGCCGGAAGTAGCCGACCTGGAAGATGCCGTGCCCGATCCCGAACGCCGCGCCCTCCTCCAGGTTGTAGTCGGCGAGCCAGTCTACGGGAGTCTTGACCTTCTCGTAGACGACGTGCCGGCGTATGTTTGGTATGTTCGCCTTCTTCTCCAGCAGGTCGTAGACGCGCTCCTTGAACGGCCCGCTCTCGCGTTCCCAGTCCACGTTCTCGCCCAGATGCGGCGTCGGGACGAGCACGTAGAGCGCCTCCATGCCCGGCGGCGCTGCATTCTTGTCCGTACGCGAGGGGACGTTGGTGTAGAACGACGGGTCGTCGGGGAGCCTGCGTTCGGAGAAGATCTGCTCGAAGTTCTCCCTGTAGCGCGCCGAGAGGTAGACGTTATGGTGCGACATGTGGTCCAACTGCCTGTCGAGGCCCAGGTAGAGCATGAACGAGGAGGCGGTGTACAGGAGCTTCTCCCGTTTGCGCAGCTTCCACCTGAAGTCTCCCTCCCCCGCCGAGCGGGGCAGGAGCTTCCGGTATACATACGGCAGGTCGGCGTTCGCGAGCACGGCGTCGGCCCCGACCTCCTCGCCGTTCACGCGCACCCCGCGCGCCCTACCTTCCGCGACCACTATCTCTTCCACGGGGCTGTTTAGGTTGATGTTCACCCCGAAGTCGCGGGCTAGTCTGACCATCGCCTCGACGAGCTCGTACATGCCGCCGCGGGGGAACCAGAGGCCGTCCTCGGCCAGCTCGGTGTACGGCAGCAGGGCGTAGACCGCCGGCGCCTCGAAGGGTGAGAGCCCGAGATACATCGTCTGGAACGAGAACGTCTGCCGCAGCTTCTCCGTCTTGAAGAACTTCGAAACGGAGCGGTAGTAGTTGTTTACGGCCCTCGTCTTGAGGAGTAGCCTGAGGTTGCGCGGGCCGAAGAAGTCGCGCGCTTTCTCGAAGTCGCGCTCGACGAACTCGCTGCGGCCCAGACGGTACTTGAGGCAGGCGTCCTGCATGAAGCGATAGAAGCGCGGGGTGACGCCGGGCTCTATGCGTTCGAGCTCGGGGATCAGGGCCGGCAGGGAGGAGGAGACCTGTATCGAGTCGCCGTCCCCGAAGTGGACCCGGTAGTTCGGATCTAGGTTGACAAGGTCTATCTCCTCGTCCAGATCCCTGCCGGCGGCGGCGAAGAGAGACCGGTAGACGTCGGTCATGAGGAGGAGCGTCGGGCCGGTGTCGAAGGTGAAACCGTTCTCTTGCAAACGGCCCACGCGGCCGCCCGCCTGCCCGTTCTTCTCGAAGACCTCAACCTCGAATCCCATAAGCCTCAGCCGGATCGCCGCCGCGAGCCCGCCCATTCCGGCCCCGATAATCGCCACTCGCTTGGCCAAGCTTCTCGCCTCTCCTGTGCCTCTTCCGTCTCTTCGGAAGGTATATTTGAGTATACGGGAGCGATGTTAGCAGGGTTCATCGAAAGACCGGGTAAAGGGGCTTACACGAGGATGGCGAGAGCTACGACCACGAGGGCGACGAGGACGGCCGTGCTGACGAACAGGGGTGCCGCGCGGGCCCGGTCCGGGCACCCCTGGATCTACCGCTCCGACATAGCCGACGCCGCGGGAGACGCGGGCGATATAGTACGCGTCACGGACCGAGGCGGACGCTTTCTCGGTCACGCCTTCTACAACCCGAAGAGCGAGATCACGCTGCGCATCGCCACCCGCGAAGACGAGGAGATAGACGAAGCCTGGTTCCGGAACCGCATCGAGAGAGCCCGAGCCTACCGCGAATCCCTGCACATAGACGCTGGCGCCTACCGCCTCCTCCACTCCGAGGCCGACGGCATCCCCGGCCTCGTCGCCGACCGCTACGGAGATTACTTCGTCCTCCAGGTAGGTTCGGCGTCGGTCGAGCGGCGCTTGAGTTGCGTCGTCTCCACGCTCGAAGACCTCTTCTCTCCCACGGGCATACTGCTGCGAGGAGACTTGGCAGCCCGCAAGAGGGAGGGGCTCGCTACGAAGGTGGAGGCGCTCTCCGGCGAGGTCCCCGATTCGGTCGTCGTCCACGAGGGGCCGGTACGGTACCGGGCGGAGCTGCGCGGCGGACAGAAGACCGGCGGCTTTCTGGACCAGCGGGAGAACCACCTCGCCGCCGCCCGCTACGTGGAGCGTTACTCGGGGGCACGCGTCCTCGACGTCTTCTCCTACACCGGCGGTTTTGCGTTGCATGCCGCGCGCGTGGCGGAGACCGTGGAGGCCGTGGACGCGAGCGGGCTGGCGCTGCGGGCCGCCCGCGAGAACGCGGAGCTCAACGGCCTCTCCAACATCGCCTTCACCCGGGCCAACGCGTTCGACGTGCTGCGCGAGCGTTCCGACGCGGGGGGCCGGTATGACGCCGTGATCCTGGATCCCCCCGCCTTCGCCAAGGCGAAGCGTGAGCTCTCCGGGGCGCGGCGCGCCTACAAGGAGATCAACCTGCGAGCGATGAAGCTGCTCGCCCCCGGCGGCGCCCTCGTCACCTGCTCCTGCTCCTATCATTTCTCGCGCGAGCTCATGGAGGACACCTTGCGCTCCGCGGCCGCCGACGCCGGGCGAACGGTGAGGGTTCGCGAGTGGCGCGGCCAGGCCCTGGATCACCCCGAAATCCTCACCATACCCGAGACCCGATACCTCAAATGCGCGGTCCTCGAATGCACCTGAGCCAAAACTAAAACGAAGATCCGGCCGGAGCACGGGCGAAGCTTGTAACAAATCGATATCATTGGTACACTGCCACAGTAATCAAACATAGCCCCTGCTTTCCGGGCGGAGCCTTTCGCTTTCGGGAAGCCGTACTAGACCGGAGGAGGCGAGCAAGATAGATACTTACGAAGTCATGCTCATAGTCATACCCGAGCTCGACGAGGAGCAGGTCGAGAACACCGTCGGGCGTTTTCGGACCGTGATCGAGCGCACGGGCGGCGAGATCGGCGAGGTGAACAACTGGGGCCGGCGCAAGCTGGCGTACGAGATCGACCACCGCGCCGACGGCTTTTACTACGTTATGGAGTTCACCGTGGGCGAGCGGACGCTGCCAGAGCTCAAGCGCATCCTGCGCGTCTCGGACGACGTCTTGCGGCACATAATCGTAAAGCTTCCGCCGACGTACGCGAACAGGCCGCTGCCCGAGCCGGAGACGGCCGAGGTCTCGGGCTAATTTGAGAGAGGAGATAGTCTATGGGTGGTAGAAGAAGGAGCGGTCCATCGCGCAGGGAGCGGCCTGTCAAGAGCAAGCCGTGCGTGTTCCACAAGGAGAACATAGCGTACGTGGACTACAAGGACTACAACATGCTGCGCAAGTTCGTCTCGGATCGCGGCAAGATCCGGGCGCGCAGGGTCACGGGCCTGTGCCCCCAGCACCAGCGCGAGGCGGCGGTGGCGATAAAGCGCGCCCGCGAGATGGCGCTATTGCCGTACGTGGTCGGACGATAGGGGAGGAGCTTCTATGCAGGTAATCCTCAAGCAGGACGTCGACAAGATCGGGCGTCGCGGCGAAATCATCGAGGTGAGCCGCGGCTACGTCCGCAACTTCCTCGTGCCGCGCGGTCTGGCCGAGATGGCCACGCCGGGCAAGCTGGAGGAAGTCCGTCACGAGATGGAAGAGGCCGAGGAGCGCGACCGGCGCATGGCCGAGAGGGCGACCGAGATCGCCGGGATCCTGAACAAGAGCGTGATCACGATAGAGGCCCGCACCGGCGAGGACGAGCGTCTCTTCGGCTCCGTCACCGCCGCGAACATCGCCTCCGCCATCGAGAGAGCCCGCGACGTCCGGATCGACCGGCGCCGCGTCAGGCTCGACGAGCCTATAAAGTCCCTGGGCACCCACCAGGTTCCCATCCAGGTCCATGGCGACGTCGAAGCCAGTGTCAAAGTCATCGTCGTTCCGAAGCTGTAGCTAAAGCACAGCTTCAGGCGTAACCTAAACCAGAACCTCAAGGACTCCGTCTTGTAACGGAGTCCTTTTTGTTGCATGCTGTCCTACTATGGAAAACAGGGGGAGGAATCTACGGGGCATACCGTCGGGGGCGGCCAACGAGGCCGGCGCCGTCGTGCCCCCGCACGACTTGGATGCCGAGCGGGCGGTGATCGGCGCGATGCTCGTCTCCGAGACGGCGGTCTCGGTGATCGGGGAGACGCTCGCCGCGGAGGACTTCTACTCTGAGACGCACCGGGTTCTGTACGGAACGATGATGCGCCTGTACTCGCGCGGGGAGCCCATAGACCAGCTCACGCTCTCGGACGAGCTGAGAAGCGTGGGCGAGTTCGACCGCATCGGGGGGCGGCAGTACGTCTTCCGGCTCGTCGAGAGCGTGCCGACGGCCGCCAACGCCGCCCGTTACGCCGAGATAGTGCGCGGCAAGGCGCTCCTGCGCGCCGTGATCGACGCCGGAAGCCGCATCCAGCAGGAGGCCTTCTCCGAGCCCGACGACGTCACCCAGGCCCTCGACGCCGCCGAGCAACTCATCTACGGCGTCTCCAACCGACAGCTAAAAGATCACCTCGCCCCCGTCTCCGAGCTCGCCCCGAGTGCTTTGGAGATGATACAGCGCCTCTACGAGCAAGAGGGCGAGGTCACGGGTGTAGAGTCTGGCTTCGAAGACCTCGACCGCCTCACCACCGGCTTCCACAAGAGCGATCTCGTGGTACTGGCAGCGAGGCCTGCTATGGGAAAAACAGCCATGGCTCTAAATGCGATCTGGCATGCTGCGGGGGACAAGGGGCTGCCGGTGGCGATTTTCTCCTTGGAGATGAGCAAGGAGCAGCTCGTCCAGCGCCTCATAAGCCAGACCACGCGCATAAGGACACAGGACTTGAGGAGCGGCAACGTCAAGGCCGAGGACTGGCCTAAGCTCGTGCGCGGGGTCGCGGAGGTCGCTAAGGCCCCGATCTGGATCGACGACACCGCTGGCATAACCCTCATGGAGATGCGCGCCAAGGTTCGGCGCCTCGTGAGCCGTCTCAACGCCCAGGATGGGCTACCCCTCTCGCTCGTCGTCGTGGACTACCTGCAGCTCATGGTCGGGAACAGCCGCGAGAACCGCCAGCAGGAGATCTCCGAGATCAGTCGCGGCCTCAAAGTCCTCGCCCGTGACCTAGACGTGCCGGTCCTCGCCATAGCCCAGCTCTCCCGAGCCGTCGAAGCCCGTCACGACAAGCGCCCGCTTCTCTCCGACCTTCGCGACAGCGGAGCTATCGAACAGGACGCAGACATGGTAATGTTCTTGTATCGAGATGAATATTATAATTCGGACTCCGACGACAAGGGCATCGCCGAGGTCATCGTCGGCAAGCACCGCAACGGACCAACCGGCAAGGTGCAGCTTGCCTGGCTCGAGCAGTACACCAAGTTCGCCTCCCTGGCGCGCCGCGGTTAGCTTGCCGTCCGCCCCTCCAAGAAGAGCAAGCTGAATGTTTTGAGCGGGGCGGCCATCGCTTAAAATAGTTTCGTGAACGATGAGTGGCTTACCCAAGAGGACGTACAAGAGGACTTTTTGGCGCTAGGCCGGGGTCCGTGGACGGTTGTGTACAGGTCGTGGTCCACCAGTAAGCAGGACAACGGCGGCGTGTATTGTGCCTTCGCGCCACCGACTTACCGGGAGCGGGCGCTGGGCGATCCTGGCTGGGATCTGATGGTGACCGACGGCAGGCCAGGATTCTCTCAGGGACCGGGCGAGAACGGCGAGCTGGTCACGACGTACCATCGGGAGGGCGACGACCGCGAGGTCGAGCCCCTCGTGCTCCTTCGCGAGTTTCACGGCGCTAGCCCAAGCTACCTTGAGATCATTCAGGAGTTCCGGCTTTTCCACAACCTCTGGTGTGACAACGAACGGCACGTCCTCATGAAGGCACACGAGGACGGTACCGCGGAGGTCGCGGTCGAGGTGTCCGATGATGAGGTCCGCGTGAAGACGAAACTCCTGCGCCAGTATCAGGCGGCCCGCCAACTTGACCTGCTGCTGTTCACTGACTCGGTTAGGTACGCCAGTTCGGCAGGCGTCACGCTGCCTGCGGAGGAGACGTGGAAGAGCGACGAACTCTGCGCCACGCGCTATTCAAACACCATCCTGTCGCAACCGATGACCAGGTATCTCGCCACGCGGGTAATCCCGCCTCCGCCTGTGGAGCGGTCAGGTATTTGGTCGTACGAGGAGGTCGACGACCACTTCCCGGACTTCGTTATCGGCTACGACGACGAGGGGGAGGAGTTGCGGCACTCGTGCAACCCGGATGCATTGGCGAATTACTTTGGAGCCAATCCGGAAGCGCCAGACTACCTGACGCCCGTCTTTTTTAGAAGGGACGTGCTCCACAAGTACTATGACAACCCGAGAAGTACAACGTGGAAGACGGTTTGATCAGGTGCTCGGGCTCGTGGATCTTGAGGATGGACAACGATGGCCCCGACCACGTCGTGGTGTTCCTTGGCGACCTCGGTCGCGATTTACCCAAGAGTGAGCGCGATTACTGGCGAAGCTTCAACGTGGCGCCCGAAGGAGCGATGAGTCAGACGGGCGTGCGCCGAGCGTTTCTGGGCGAATGGGCCGAAGCGCAAACACCCGACCTTAAGTTCCGAGCTAAGTACCGCCGCTTCGTCGATGACTGGCAGAAGCAGGAAGGGTGGGCGTTGTTCCGTGAGCCAACGGGTCCGGACACCAACCTGCTCCAGCAGTTGAGAGTTCCCCTGACGGAATCGCAGACGGAGTTCGAGGGCAGCCTGGACATCCTGGCCAAACTGCTGAGCGACGGGCTGAACGACAGGGAGATCCAACGACGCTTGCAACCTCGGGTCAAAGACGAGAAGAGCATTACCGTTCGAACGCTGGTTACGGCAAGAAGGCTACGAACACGTCGAGCGTGACATCAAGTTGTTGCGTGACATCCAAGCGCTGCGGTCGAAGGCAGCGGCGCATCGCAAGGGCTCCGACTACGAAAAGACCCTAGATCGCATACTGGGTGCTCTGCGCGGGCGGGCCGCAGTCATAGCGCTCCTGGAGCGTACGATCCTGTTTCTCGAAGGTATGCGCGAGTGGCGGCTGGAACAAGAGTAGTCGTAGCGAGCTACGTGTGAGTGGTTACCCGGGCGCGAACAGAAACCGAGCGTCGGTTCTCCAGAGTCGTGGGCAAGCATCGTAACGGCCCCACGGGCAAGGTGCAGCTTGCCTGGCTCGAGCAATATACTAAGTTCGCCTCCCTGGCCCGCCGCTAGAACTTTCCCCGTGTGTGCTGAGGAGTGGTGCCGCGGTAGGAACGGTCTCTGCGGCGGTCCCTCGTTCGAGGGGCGCCTACTTGATCGGGGCTCCCATCGCGTGGTAGCCGCCGTCGACGTGTATGAGCTCTCCGGTCGTCGCCGGCCACCAGTCGCTTAAGAGGCTCACGACGGCCCGGCCTACCGGCTCGGGGTCGGCGGTGCTCCAGCCTAAGGGTGCCTGGCGTTCCCACTCGCCCTCGATACCCTCGAAGCCCGAGATGCCTTTGGCGGCCAGGGTCCTCAAGGGGCCCGCGGAGACGAGGTTGACCCGGATGCCCCGGTCTCCCAGGTCGCGGGCGAGGTAGCGGGATGCGGACTCCAGGGCCGCCTTGGCGACACCCATCCAGTCGTAGGCCGGCCAGGCGACGCGGGCGTCGAAGTCGAGGCCGACGATGGAGGCGCCGGGCTTCATGAGCTCCACGAGACCGACGGAGAGGGCTTTTAGCGAGTAGGCCGAGGTCTGGAGGGCGGTGGCGACGGAGGGCCACTCGGCGGAGAGGAAGTTGCCCCCGAGGGCGTCCTCCGGGGCGAAGGCGACGGCGTGGACGATACCGTGCAGCTCGCCCCAACGCTCCCGCAGGTCTTCGGCAACGGCCCGTATGTCCTCGGGTTTGTTCACGTCGAGCTCGAGGACGGGCGGCTCGGTATCTCCCAGGCGCCTGGCGGTACGTTCGGTCAGGCTCATCGCCCTCCCGAAGCCCGTAAGGGCGATCTCGGCTCCCTGCTCTTGGGCGAGACGCGCCGCGGAGAAGGCGATGGAACGCCGATCCAGAACACCCGTCACCAGCACCTTCTTGCCCTCCAGAAGCCCCGCCATCCATCCTCCTCCAAAGCACGCTAGCTCACAGCCCGGCACAGTCTAGGGGAAGCGCCCCGACCCCGCCAGATCCGGCCGTGTCGCCAGGTTTCAAGGTCATCTCGACCGGCTCTCATTATAAGTAGCCCAACGCCTCCAGCGAGCTTCTTGACTGTTCTGTTTCGGGTTCGGTGGTGCGATGGAGATAGGGAGTGCTCCAGATCTGGTCGAGGAGCGGTTTAAGCCTTTTCTACTCCTGGGTACACGTACGATTCGTAGAGGGATAGGAATAGCCCGAAGGCTACGTTATAGTTGTCCGCCGGGAAGGCATGGAAAAGAGTAGGGAGAGGAGACAGATGAGCGAAGAGCAGCAGAACAGCCAGCAGAATGGCGGCGGAGACCCAGAGTCCCAAGTTTACTCGCCCCCCGAAGAGTTCGTCAAGAACGCCAATATCCAGGACCCCGAGATCTGGCAAAAGGCCGCTGAGGACCGGGAGGGCTACTGGGAGAGTTGGGCCCGTGAGCTGCACTGGTCCCAGGAGTGGGACCAGGTCTGCAACTGGGAGCCGCCCTTCGTCCAGTGGTTCGTCGGCGGCAAGATCAACGCTTCCTACAACTGCCTGGACCGTCACATCGAGGACGGCAGGGGCGACAAGAACGCCCTGATCTGGGTCGGGGACGAGCCTGACCACCA
The DNA here is from genome assembly GCA_020200675.1 of Actinomycetota bacterium. Taxonomy (GTDB): domain Bacteria; phylum Actinomycetota; class Rubrobacteria; order Rubrobacterales; family Rubrobacteraceae; genus Rubrobacter_F. The sequence goes on along the minus strand of JAIVIG010000290.1, from coordinate 6,127 downwards.
GCAGACCTATACCTACAGCGAACTCCTCACCGAGGTCAACAAGTTCGCCAACGTCCTCAAGGACCTCGGGGTGGGCAAGGGCGACACGGTCAGCATCTACCTGCCGATGATCCCCGAGCTGCCCATAGCCATGCTCGCCTGCGCGAGGATAGGAGCCGTGCATTCGGTGGTCTTCTCGGCCTTCCAGCCGGGACAGCTCGCCGAGCGCATAAACGACATCGGGGCCACGGTCCTGGTCACCGCCGACCAGGCGCCGCGCGGCGGGCAGAAGACGCCCCTGAAGGAGAACTCCGACCAGGCCCTGGAAGATACCTCCACCATAGAGAACGTGGTCGTGGTCAGGCGCACGGGCGACGACGTGCCCATGGAAGATGGGCGCGACCAGTACTGGGACGAGCTGATGGAGGACGCGAGCGACGAGTGCGAGGCCGAGCAGATGGACGCCGAGGACGAGTTCTTCGTGCTCTACTCGTCGGGCTCGACGGGCGCGCCCAAGGGCATCCTGCACACCATAGGCGGCTACCTTACCCAGCTGTACGCCACCATGATGTGGGGGCTGGACCACAAGGACGACGACATCTTCTGGTGTACGGCGGACATTGGCTGGATCACCGGCCACTCCTACCTCGTCTACGGGCCGTTGGTCGTAGGCGGTACTACCGTCCAGTTCGAGGGGACGCCCACCTACCCGGACAACGACCGCTGGTTCCAGATCATAGAAGAGCAAAAGGTCACCACCCTCTACACAGCTCCCACCGCCATAAGAGCGTTCCAGCAGGCCGGGGCCGACGAGGCGATACGTGACCGCGACCTGTCCTCCTTGAGGCTTCTGGGGACCGTCGGCGAGCCGATCAACCCAAATGCCTGGTTGTGGTACTACGAGAACGTAGGCCAGAGCCGCTGCCCGATCGTTGACCAATGGTGGCAGACCGAGACGGGCGCCGTCATGAGCACGCCCCTGCCAGGCATCACCGACATGGTGCCCGGTAGCACCACTTATCCTTTCCCGGGGATAGAGATGGCGCTCTGGGACGAGGAGAACCAGGAGATGATCGATTGTCCCGCCAGCGGCGCTTTGATCATCCCCAAGCCCTGGCCCTCCCAGCTCAGGAGCCTGTACGGGAATCCCGACCGCTACAAGGAGGAGTACTTCTCCGAGATAGATGATGAGACGTACTACGTCGAGGACGGCGCCAAGTGTGACGAGACGGGCTCGTACACCATAACGGGCAGGATCGACGACGTGCTCAACGTCTCTGGGCACAGGCTCTCCACGATCGAGATCGAGAACGCCCTCCAAGGAGCCGAAGGCGTGGCAGAGGCGGCGGTCATCGGCAGGAGCCACGATACGAAGGGCGAGGAGCCGGTGGGCTTCGTGATCCTCGCACAGGGCGTCGAGTACTCCGAGGACTTTATGAGCGAGCTGCGCGATCACGTCGGCAACGAGGCGGGGGACATCGCCAAGCCGGGCCAGGTCATAGCCGTCGACGACCTGCCAAAGACTAACTCCGGCAAAATCATGCGGCGCTTACTGGAGAACATTGCCGAAGGCGAGGAACTGGGCGACACCTCCACCCTGTCCAACCCGGATGTGGCGGAGACAATCCAGCAGCAGGCCCAGGAGCAGATGCAGTAGCAAAACACTAGAGAGCAAGCAGAGAGAAGGGGCGGGGCACTACCCCGCCCCTTCTGCGTGGCGTCGTATAATCCGGGTGTCGCAACGTCGCTACGGAAGGGTATTCGATGGCGCTGAACACGCAATACGCTACCCGCGGGGATGCTGTCGCCTACGCGCCGGCCGACGCTCGGGCCGGGTTCATCCGCAGGACCTACGCGCACCTGGCGTTCGCCGTGCTTGGGTTCCTCCTGCTGGAGTTCGTGCTGCTCAACTTGCCGGGCATCGGACAGGTCGCGCAGCTCATGACCACCGGCTTCAACTGGCTACTCGTGATCGGGCTGTTCACCGTGGTTGGCTGGATCGCGGATCGCTGGGCCAGGTCCTCGACTTCGCGGAGTGTGCAGTACGCCGGGCTCGCGCTGTACGTCGTGGCCGACGCCATCCTCTTTTTGCCCCTCATGTTCGTCGCCGTCTTCATCAGCAACGATCCGACGGTGATCCCGGCGGCGGGGCTCATCACCGGCCTGCTCTTCGCGGGTCTCACGGTCGTGGCCTTCACCACGAGGGCCGACTTCTCGTTCTTGCGCGGCGTGCTGATCATCGGCGGGTTCGTTGCCCTGGGGCTGATAGTAGCGAGCCTAATCTTCGGCTTTCAGCTCGGCGTGATCTTCGCGGTCGCGATGGTCGGGCTCGCGGCGGTGGCCATCCTCTACTCCACCTCGAACATAATCCACTACTACCGCACCGACCAGTACGTCGCGGCTTCCCTCTCGCTCTTCGCCGCCGTCGCCCTGATGTTCTACTATGTACTCTACATACTACTGGCCCTCAGGAGGGAGTAACTCCCGAAGACGGGAAGACCGCGTACGACGCGAAAGGGCGTTCCATAAGCAACTTTCGGCGCCTCCGTTCGTATAAGGGTGTAGTAAAATATAGGCGTTACAGAATAGGTTCTTTCCAAGGAGGAATGACCGTTGGGCTTTTTCGGTTACATAGTTTTGATGGTCGTGGGGATGATCATCTCGGGGGCCGCGGCGTTCTGGGTGAGGAGTTCTTACAAGAAGTACTCCAAGCAGATGAGCGCGAGCGGCCTGACGGGCGCCCAGACGGCGCGCATGATCCTCGACCGCAACAACCTCTCCAACGTCCGGGTCGAGCCGGTGGCCGGACAGCTAACGGACCACTACGACCCGCGTAGCAAGACCGTTAGGCTCTCTGAGGGCAACTTCGGCCAGAATTCCATAGCGGCGGTGAGCGTGGCGGCCCACGAGGTGGGGCACGCGATCCAGGACGCGACGGGCTACGTGCCGATGAAGCTGCGGTCGGGGCTCTTCCCGGTCGTCAACTTCGCCGGCCAGCTCTGGTTCCCGCTGTTCTTCCTGGCGTTCATCATGGGCATCGGGACGGCCACGGGCCAGTTCTTCGTCCAGCTCGCCGCGATCGCCTTCCTGGGGATTCTGGCGTTTCACGTGGTGACGCTGCCCGTGGAGATCAACGCCTCCACCCGCGCCTACGGGCTCCTGACCCGCTACGGCATCCTCTCGCACAACGAGGCGGGCGGTACGAAGCGCGTCTTGACGGCGGCGGCCTTCACCTACATAGCGGCCGCGCTGACCGCGCTCCTGACGCTCCTGTACCTGTTCTTCTTGAGCCAGAGCGAGTAGCTGGTCGGGTTAGACGGAGAGGCTTTGGGGCGGGGACTTCGGTCTCCGCCCTTTCTCTTGGCCGCGGTTCGCCTCCGTTGCTCTTGGGCATTCGGCGGGCGCAAGTTGTAGAATGGCGCGGTCGTGGAAGACGTAAAGCGCATAGGTAAACAGCGCCGCCGGAGGCTGCGCACGATAGGGGAGCCGCACCCGTGGGAACCCAGGCACATGCGGTTGGCGAACATCCGTTACGCCGAGTCCCTGGGCGACGCGCGAGGACGGCGCAACGTGACGCTCGGGGTGATACAGCACCTTTGGCGCTCGCCGGTTCCCTTCGTCGGGTTCTACGCGCCGGAAGGCGTCAAGGTGACCGAGAACCGCCTCTACACGCCCGCGCCCCCGAAGCTCGTCGACGACTCCGAGTATCTGGCCGGGGTCGAAGCCCACAAAAGGGCTTACGCCCACGACCTCCAAGCCACCATGCTGCCTGCGGGAAACCTGCCCGGGTACTTCGAGGTACCGACCGACGAGGGGTGGAGGCTTTTGGTAGATCTCGCGGAAAAACGCCTCGAGCTCGTCGACGCCTGGGGCCTCTCCACCGCGGCCCCGGTAGCCGGGGATCTGGCGCCCTTCGTCTGGGCTTACAAGCACTGCGAGTTCTGCCTGCTCACCCTCTTCGATAAAGACATCAAAGAGATCCGCGACGACTTGCTCTTCGTCGCCAAGCGCCAGGGTGTGAAGCTCCGCTGGCGCCGTACCGCCGCCTGACGACCAGTCCCCGAGGGCGCGTACGAAAAACGGCACAACCACGAGAAATATCAAGAATGAATAACGAGAAACTTGGGTATAATGAACGCACCCGTTCGGGTCACGCATCACGGTCGGGCTACGAGGGTATTTTAGGCTTTGAGGAGAGGTGGGTAGGGCAATTGCTTAGGGATACCGGGAGCTTCGCGGCCACCACGGCTCCCCCGGACTTCGACCTCGAGGATTTCGAGAGGGCGGGCATCCGGGTAGTCGAGCGGCGCTTCAAACCCAAAGACGTCATCTTCACCCCGGGGGATCCCGACGACCAGCTCTACTTCTTGCTCGACGGCACGGTGCGCCTGTACAAGATCTACGGCGACTACAAGGAGGCGACCACCGCGCTCCTCAAGGACCAGGGCGTCTTCGGCAAACTGAGCCTCGTCGAGGGGCGTTGGCAGGACGTCTTCGCCGAAACCATTACCGACGTTCGCGTCGCCAGCGTGCAGAAGGCCGCCCTCACCGAGGTCATAAAGCGCCGCCCGGACTTCGCCATGAAGCTCTTCGCTTCCTTCTCCGAGCGTCTGCGGCAGTCCGACGAGGTCATAGAGAGCCTCTTGCACCGAGAAGTCTCGACGCGTCTCGCAACCCTGCTTTTGAACCTCAGCGAGCGCTTCGGGGAAGGTAATGGAGTCGGCACCACCCTCGACATGCGCCTGACACACCAGGACCTGGCGAACATGATCGCCTCGACCCGCGAAGCGGTCTCGAAGGTCATGAGCGAGTTCCAGCGCGACGGCACCATAGAGGTCCAGAATCGCAAGATAGTGCTCGTCAACAGGGAAGCCCTGGCAGAACGCGCCTCCGGTCTCTCGGGCCTCTCCGTAGACGGCCAAATGCCGATCTAGGCCCGCCTTCCAACCTCCTCAGCCTGCGGGATCCAACGGGTCGGGTTAGCCGGGAGGAGAGGCCAGGTCCTCCTCTCGCGCAAGCCGCATGGCCACGACGAGGCGCGCCACGGGTAGAGCACGGCTCCCCCTCCCGGCTCCGCTTCGTCCTCTACCAGCACGACCTGATCTAGCCACTCCTCGGGAGATTTGCCGGCCATCAGCGAAGCGCCTCCTTTCCTCTGGTCCGTCGTCGGACATCCCAAACGATCATCGGCTCTGTCTTGGACTTCGCGGCTCGGGGCGTGTAAGGCCGGGTTACGGCGGAGTTCAGGAATGCCGTAGCGGGCGTGAGAACGCGGGTACGGAGAAGGGAGAGGCTGGTGGGGATGTAGGTGCTCTTCCCGCATATGGGGGCCGGACGGGGCGTGCGTTTTCCGTTTCGGCCGGGCTCCGAAACTTTTTCGTCCGAAAGGGCGTATAACTAGTGGTATGGAGTATTCGGCACCGGTGGCGTTGAGGGGTTGGCGGGCGAGGATCAAGCGTCTCCCCGTCCCCCGCGCGCGCCTCATGGACAACGAGCTGGTCGAACGGACCCGGGCGGGGGACCTGCGCTCCTACGAGGAGTTGGTCCACCGCTACGAGCGGTTGGTGGGGCGTGTGATCTACCCGTACGCTGGCAGCGACGCCGCCGTGGAAGACCTGGTGCAGGAGACCTTTTTGCGCGCCTACGACCGTCTCTCGACCTTTAATCCCGAGTATCGCTTCAAGACGTGGCTCCTGGCTATCGCGAACAACCTCGGCATCGACACTTTGAGGCGTCGTCGGGACGTGATCGAGTTCAACCCGGAGACGCACGCCCCGGTCACGCGCGGACCCGAGGCCGTCGCCGTCGAGGCCGAACGGGCGAGGAGCGTCCGGGACTCCGTGCTGTCTCTACCCGAGACCTACAGCGTCCCGATCGTGTTGCGCTACGCGGAGGGCCTGACCTACGCGGAGATAGCCGAGATCATTGGCATAACCGTACCGGCTTTGAAGAGTCGGCTCTTCCGCGCCAGGAACATGCTCGCCGGTAAGCTCGAAGAGAGAGGCGAGACCACCGGATGAGTTCGTCTGGTGGTACGAACGCCTCCGGCCCCTGCCGGGGCGCCTGCGATCCCAAAAAGGTCTTCGAGCTCGCCGAAGGAAGCCTGGAGACCGGCCAGGAACGCGAGGTACGTGAACATCTCGCCTCC
>JAIVIG010000015.1 GCA_020200675.1 Actinomycetota bacterium | reverse complement strand
GCCGAGGACCAACAACTGCGGGGCCGCGTCGCCGGCGGCCGGATCCGCGAACTGCGGCAGGAAAGCCAGGAAGAACAGCGCCACCTTGGGGTTGAGGACGTTCGAGGCGACGGCCTGGAAAAGGACGCTCCCGAGCCTCGCCTGCGCCGTCTCTCCTGCCACGGCGAAGCTTTCCCTATCCAGAAGCGCCTTTATCCCGAGGTAGATCAGGTACGCAGCCCCCGCATACTTGACCACCGAGTACGCCGTAGCGGACTGCTGCAACAGCGCCGAGAGCCCGATCGCCGCGAAAGCCGAGTGGATCACCAGCCCCACGCTCGCGCCCGCCGCCGAGACCAGAGCGGCCCCGCGCCCCTGCGCGATGCCCCTGGTGAGCACGAGGATGTTGTCCGGCCCCGGCGCCACTATCAGCGCCAGCGAAGCGGTGAGGAACAGGATCAGGTTCGTCTCCAGCACCACGGCGGCTACCTCCAGGCTCAACTACACACTCCCATACTGTACAGGATGGTCGTAAACCGAGATGGCCGCCACGAGGTTCCCGATCCGCGAGGATCAAAGCCTCGGCGCAATGTGCTCCGCAGTCACTCTCCCGCGAGGCCGGGTCGCTCCGAGGTCCAAAGCCTGGCCAGCGCATGAATATTATCATCACATGATGTATGCTGCATGCACAGCCAAAGGAGACGAACCCTGTGCGCACCACGATCAACCTGGACGACGAACTACTAGAAGAAGCCCAGCGTATCACCGGCATGAAAGGGCGGACCGCCCTGATCCACGAGGGGCTGCGAGCCCTGATAGAACGCGAGAGCGCCCGGCGCCTGGCCCGGCTTGGAGGCAGTGAGGCGCAGTTGCGGCCTATCCCCAGGCGGCGTCCCGAGTCAGCGTGATCCTGGTCGACACCTCCGTCTGGATCGACCACCTGCGCTCGGGAGAACCGGCGCTGGCGACGGCCCTGGAGGGCGGGTGGGTGCTGATGCACCCTTTCGTGCTCGGCGAACTGGCCTGCGGCAACCTCAAGAACCGGAGTGAGGTGCTCCGGCTCCTGGGAGATCTACCCGCGGCGCCGACCGCGACGGACCACGAGGCTCTGGGCTTGATCGAGCGCCGCGCCTTGATGGGCCGGGGCATCGGCTACATCGACGTACACCTGCTGGCCTCGGCGGCCCTGGCCGGTGTCGGACGGCTGTGGACGCGGGATAGGCGCCTCGCCGCGGTGGCCGCGGAACTAGAACTGGCTTTCGACGAGGAAGGTTGAGCGAATCACATAGCGAGAAAACCCAAGACGCCCAAAGCGGTCGAGACTCAGTACAAGCGACGCTTCGATCTGGCCGCCTCGTAACCCTCGCCGTAGAAACGTTCTCTGGGCCAGGCGGCGATCTCTGCTATCTATCGAAAGTTACTCCACCGTCACGCTCTTGGCGAGGTTGCGCGGCTTGTCTACGTTCAGACCGCGGGCCTTGGCAACGTGGTAGGCGAGGAGCTGCAAGGGCACGGTGGAGACGATGGGGGTCAGTATCTCCGGGACCTCCGGCACCGGGAGTGTGACCCGCGCCACGCGTCCGGCCGCCTCGTCGCCCTCGCGGGCTACGGCTATCACCCGCGCGCCGCGGGCGACGGTCTCCTCGACGTTGGAGAGCGTCTTCTCGCGCAGGGTACCTTCGCCGAGGACGGCGACCACCGGGCACTGTTCGTCGACGAGGGCTATCGGGCCGTGCTTCATCTCGCCAGCTGGGTAACCCTCGGCGGGGAGGTAGGAGATCTCCTTGAGCTTCAACGCCCCCTCTAGCGCCGCCGGGAACAGGTGCCCCCGCCCCAAAAAGAGCGCGCAGCGCGCCCCCGCGAACATCCCGACGGCCTCCCCCATCCGGCCTTCGAGCAGTCCCAGAGCCTCCTCGACCTTCTCCGGCGAGCGCCTCAAACCGAGCCCGATCTCCGCGAGCTCCTCCGCGGGACGGGCGCCCCGCGCTCCGGCGAGGCCGAGCGCCAGGAGGTAGAGCACCGCGACCTGGGCGAGGAAGGTCTTCGTGGCGGCGACCCCGACCTCGGGGCCCGCCTTGGTCAGGAGGACCGCGTCAGCCTCGCGGGTTATGAGCGAGCCCTGCGTGTTGGTGACTGCTAGGACCCGCCCGCCGAAGGCCCGCGCCGCCTCGACGGCGGCCAGAGTGTCGGTCGTCTCCCCGCTCTGGCTTATAGCGACGACGAGGGTCTTCTCGTCCCCGATCGGGTCAGCGTACCGGTACTCGCTCGATACGGCCACCTCGACGGGCAGGCGAGCTAGCCGCTCGATGGCGTACTTGGCGAGGAGCCCTGCGTGATACGCCGTCCCGCAGGCGACAATGACCACGCGCTCTACCCCAGGCGAAGCCAGGTCGAAGTTTAGCTCCGAGAGCTCTACCGCGTCGTCGGCGTCGAGGCGGCCGGCGAGGGTAGCCTGGAGAGCGGCGGGTTGTTCGTGGATCTCCTTGAGCATGAAATCCTCGTAGCCGTCGAGCCCCATCGCCTCGGCGCTCCAATCGACCTCGAACGCCTCCCGCTCGACGGGCTCGCCCCAGAGCGTCTGGATCTCGACCGTAGAATCCGTGAGGATCACCACCTCCCCGTTCTCCACGAAGAGGAACTTCCTGGTGTTGCCGAGCAGTGCCTGCACCGCGCTCGCCAAAAAGTTCTCGCCTTCTCCCAACCCCACGACCAGCGGGCTCTGGTGGCGCGCCGCCACTATCGTCTCCGGCTCGTCGGCGCTCATCGCCGCGACCGCGAAAGATCCCTGCAGCCGCTTTAGCGCCCCCACGAGCGCCTTCCGCAAGGACTCTCCGGTCTCCGCCCTCTCGGCCAGAAGGTGCGCGATGACCTCCGTGTCCGTCTCGGAACGGAACTCGCAGCCTCGCCCCTCTAGCTCCTCCCGCAGCTCCGCGTGGTTCTCGACGATGCCGTTGTGGACCACCGCGACCTCGGGTCCCGACTCCCCGCCACCCGTGTGGGGGTGGGCGTTCGCCTCGCTGGGACGTCCGTGGGTCGCCCACCGCGTGTGGCCCACGCCGGCCCGCACCTTGAAGAAGTCGCCGTTTTTCCTTCCGACGGCCCCCGCCAGGTTGTCGAGGGGACCGACCTCCCTGGTCGTCTCGATCCCTTTCTCATCGGGCATAGCCAGGGCCAACCCCGCCGAGTCGTAGCCTCGGTACTCCAGGTTGCGCAGACCATCCATCAAGACCTCGACGCAACGCTGCTCCTTACCGACGTAACCAACGATCCCGCACATAACGCACCTCCTCGTCCCGGAACAGAAGCCCTTCGGGACACTAAAGTTCTCGGGCAGGACCCGAAAAGGAGGCAAAGAGAAGCCAAGAGAGTACCGCTCGGGCCCTGGGAGGCGCTTTGTCCCCGGCGTCGCCGCCGGGATTTGTCGCCGCCCTTACGACCGCCCGTAGGCCGAGACGCACCCGCCGAATAACTCGATGAACGTCTACCTCGTCAACTCCCGCTCCGATGAAACCAGCCGGGAAGGGAGTCCTGGCGCTTTCTATTCTGTTCGCTTCTTCTCTGCCGGCCCTTCTTCTGGGGCCTGCTCTCTACCTATCCGTTATCGGACGAAACCAGTTTTTACTTTAACGATCCTCCAGATCTCGCCTGCAGCAATGCTTCCGGAGCCACACTGTAAATCTTTCGGAGCGCAAAGGGAAGGGCAAATTTTGGTGGCCCCAAGATGTCGTGGTCAGGAGCGCAGGACGAGGACGGCGCCGGCGATCACCAGTACGGCGCCGCCGAGTTTGGGAAGGGTTATGGGTTGCACCGGCAGGTTGAGCAGGCCGAACCGGTCGAGGATCACGGACATGACCACCTGGCCCGCGATTATGAAGCCGACCGTGGTTACCGCGCCCAGGCGCGGGGTCAGGACGATCGAGGCCGTCACGTAGAACGCCCCGAGAAATCCCCCGGCCCACGCCCACCACGGCACCCCCGCCAACTCCGAGAGAGACGGCGCTCCTTCGCGCGCGACCAGCACCGCCACGAGGAGCGCCAACGTCCCCACGACGAACGAGATCGCCGCCGCGAGCACCGGCCCGCCGACCGCCCCGCGCATCTCGGAGTTGACCGCGAACTGCACCGGTACCGCCGTCCCCGCCGCGAAAGCGAGCAATACCAGGATCCACTCCGCCCTCATCTTCTCCTCCTCGTCTTCGTGGTCTGCCCGCGAACCTCCGTTTGCGAGCCCCTGTATACCCTTCTGGTCGCCCGTTTGCTCAGGAGTCGCCCCAAACGTACTTCCAATAGCGAGCGTCAGATCGTTATCCACCGGTCTCGCCCACCTTGCGCAAGAACCCGGATCGCGAACGGCGCGACCATCGCGAGCAGGGTGACGCCCGGGGCGAAGAGCAACAGGGTCGCGAAGAACGAGCCGAGAAACGCCTCCGTGAAGATCCCCTCGAAAAGGCGGATGCTCGCCGACATTACCGGGCCGGCCACGAACGGGGTGACCGCGACGATCGCGGAGGCGACAAGCGCAACGTTCGCGAGCATCCGGCTCCGCCACGAGCGGCGGTAATCCGCTACGATTGGGGCATGGAAGAACGAGGCAACCAGGTCGAGGGCGCGGAGAAAGCACGCTTCACCGTCCGTCCCGGTAAGCGAGACGACGCCACGGCCGCCGCGCGTCTCTGGGTACAGAGCGCTGAGGAGCACACCCTCTACGACCCCGTCTACGCCACCGCCCCCGACGCCGAGAAGGTCATGCGCCGCTTTCTCGCCGACCTCTCCTCGAGCTCCCACTCCTGCCTCTTCGTTGCCGAGAGAAACGGCGAAGTCGTGGGCTTCCTCTCCGGCGAGCTGCGCGAGGGCTCCCCCGCCTTCAAGCCCAAAACCTGGGCGGCAGTCGAAGACGTCTACGTCGTCCCCGACCACCGAAGCCTGGGGATAGGCCACGCCCTCTTCGAGGAGTGCCGGAAGTGGGCCGGGCAAAAAGGCGCCGACGGCATCTCGCTCCAGGTCGCCGCCAGCAACACCCGCGCCCGCAAGTTCTACGAAGAGCTCGGCTTCCGCGAGGTCTCCATGTACCAGGTGAAGGAGTTCGGATAACGGACAATCGTTAATCTGCGGCTTTTCGTTTCTGCCGACGGCTGCCTGCTAATCGTCGAAAGCTACAGACCGGGATAGCATCCGCACGCCCGTTTCCGGCTCGTAGCCACACGCCTCGTAGAACGGCGCCCCCTCATCGTCGGTCTGGACCTCGACGTAGGAGACGCCGCGCGCCCGGCATCGCTCCTCGACCGCCTCGATTAGCGTCCGTCCGGCACCACGGCCTCTCACGCCCGGGCTTACGTATAGGTCCTCGATGCTGGCGAAGGAGGCGCCGGCGGAGACATTGAGCCGGAAGGCGAGCACGGCGACCCCAACGGGCGCTTCACCTGGCTCCACCCGGGCCGCGAGCACCTCGATGTCTCCCGCTTCGACGGCCCGCGCGAGTCCCCGGGTGAACTAGGGCGGCACGAGCTCGCCGTCTCTCGAGAACTCTTCGAGGAGGGAGAGGAGTTCGGCGAGCTCGTCGGGGGCGGCGGGTCGAACTTCGATCCGGGGCCCCGGCTCAGCGTTCGAGGGCGTGGACGGCCAGCCTGGAGACCGCCTCGACGGCTGCGTCTATCTCCTCGTCACCTACGTCGAGGTGGGTACACAAACGCACGGCGCCCTTGCTCCGGGGCGTGGCGAGCACGCCCTCGCCGGCGAGGGCTCGCAAGAACTCGCCGGCGTCTTCGACTTGGACGAGCACGATGTTGGTCTCCGGCGGCTCTACCCGGTAGCCGGCGGCGCCGAGGCCCGCGGCGAGCCTCTTCGCGCGTTCGTAGTCTTCTGCGAGCCTCTCCACGTGGTGCTCGAAGGCGTAGAGGGAGGCGGCGGCGATCACGCCCGCCTGGCGCATACCGCCGCCGAACGCCTTGCGTGCGCGTCTCGCCTCCCGGATGGTCTCCTCCTCGCCAGCCAGCAATGACCCCACGGGAGCCCCGAGACCCTTGGAGGAACAGACGGAGACCGTCCCGGCGTGCTCGCACCACTCGCGGGCCGGTATACCGGTCGCTACCGCGGCGTTGAAGAGCCGCGCCCCGTCGAGGTGAACCTTCAGCCCCAGGCTCCGCGCTTCGGCGGCCACCGCGGCGAACTCCCCGAGGGGGAAGATCCTGCCGCCCGCGACGTTATGAGTATTCTCCAGACAGAGGAGCTTCGGTCGGGGGAAGTGATCGTTCTCGGGGCGTACGGCGGCCCTCAAGGTCTCTGGAGCCACGACGCCGCCTTCTCCCAGGACGGGTCTTACCTGCACGCCGGAGAGGAGGGCTGGGGCGCCGGCCTCGTAGTTGAAGATGTGGGCGTCCTCGTGCAGGAGCACCTCGTCGCCGCGCCCGGTAGATACATGGACCCCGATCTGGTTGGTCATCGTCCCCGAAGGGCAGTAGATAGCGGCCTCCTTGCCCAGGAGCTCCGCAACGTACTCCTCCAGACGGTTGACCGTGGGATCCTCCCCGAAAACATCGTCCCCGACTGCCGCCCCGGCCATCGCCCGGCGCATCCCCTCCGTCGGCTTCGTCACGGTATCACTACGAAGATCTATCAAAACGCCCTCCTCGTTCGCGGACCTTCTCCTGCGCCTCCAGCACCCGCGCCGTCGTGCCGAAGTGGATCTTCGCCACCTCCGCCAGGCCCTCCTCGCCCCGCTCCTCGACCACCCGCCGGGCGGCCCCGAGCACGTGCGTCGCCCCCCGCGGCAGCTCGAACCTCACCTCTTCCGAGAGCGCCTCCATCTCCTCGAGATACCGCGCCCGCGCCAGCACCGAAGCCGCCGCGACGGCCACGTCGTCCTCCGCCCTCGGCCGCACCTCCAGCCGCACCCCCGGCGAGAGCCGAGGCTCTATGTACGAGCGGGCCGCCTTCGCGAACTCGTCCACGACGAAAAGCTCGACTCCGGCTCCAAGCTCACCGAATATCTGAACGTTGATCTCAGCTAGAAGCTTGTTGATGTCGCCAGCGGCCCTCCTGCGTGTCTCGTACTCCCGTGGTCGGAGAACCACGACGCGCGTGTTCTCTGCACCGATCATCGACTCCAGGATGCGCCGCGCCAGGTCCCTCGCCCCGAGAACGCTCAGAGTTTTCGAGTCTCTCGCCCCTATCTCCCGCAGATATCGGGCCGCTTCCTTCCCCAATACCCGCACTCCCGCGACGACCAGCGGACCAAAATAGTCGCCCTTACCGGCCTCGTCGGTGCCCACCCGCGGCGTCCCGTCTGACTCGGCCGCCTTCACCGACCTTCGCTCTCCGGCGCTCGCTTCGGCAGCCTGGGCCAGGCGCCAGCCTTCGAGCAGTTCCAATAAGAGTGAAGCTTTACCTCCGGTCGAGATTTTTCCCGTGGTGTAGACATTCAGCGTCGCGGCATCCGGACCGCGGGTCACGCGGTATTGGGAGCCGTGGTCTATGGGACGGTCGAAGGAGATCTCCGCCCCCGACACGTCGAGGAGGCGTTTGAGAGAGTCGGGTATGTCGTTCGTTGGTGGGGTGTTCAACGGACCTCGAAGCCAGAGAGGCCTTCGGGCTGGTCGTTGTCTACGGAGACGTCCTCGACGTCCGCGCTCGACGGGCCGCTATTGCACCACTCGATCATCTGTTGCACCGTGTCCGGGTCGCCCTCGAAGACTGCCTCGACTTGGCCGTCCTGGGTGTTGCGGACCCAGCCGCTCAAACCGAGCTGCTCGGCCTGGCTCCGCGTCGCGTCGCGGAAGGCCACGCCCTGCACGCGTCCCGAAACGAAAACGTGTGCCCGTTCTTCGTTAGCCATCTCTAGCCTCCTCTGCGCTCTCTACTCCAAGTCTCACGGGTTAGTTTACCCGTGGTGCGTCCGTGTTGTTGGGGCCGTTTGCGCCGTATGTTAGCCTACTCGATCATGAAGCCGGAGGAGCAAATTTCGGCGGGCGCGCAGGAAGCCAGGAGTTCCGCGAGGAGGGGCGCTTTCCTGACGCTGGTAATCCCGACGCGCAACGAGGCCAAGAACGTACCGCGGTTGATGCGGGAGCTCGAGGAATCGTTGTCGGGGGTAGACTACCGGATCGTCTTTGTGGACGACTCGACCGACGAGACGCCGGCGGTGATCCGGTCCCTGAGCGAAGAGGATAGCCAGGTAGTCCTGATCCAACGTGCCGAGGCCGAGCGGGGGGGCGGCCTCTCGACGGCCGTCGCGACGGGCATGGACGCGGTCGCGAACGAGAGCGAGTACACCTGCGTGATGGACGCGGACCTGCAGCATCCTCCCTCCAAGGTGCGGGAGATGCTCGAGGAGGCCCGCGCTTCGGGAGCGGACGTGGTGGTGGCGAGCCGCTACGCTCGGGGCGGCAGCTACGCCGGTCTCCCGGGACCCATGCGCAAAGCCATCTCCGTCGGCAGCAGGTCACTGGCCCGCGTCGTCTTCAAGGAGGCGAGGAAGACCAGCGATCCCATGACGGGTTTCTTCCTGGTGAAGAACGCGGCCATCTCCGGCATCCAGTTCCGTCCGACGGGGTTCAAGATACTGCTCGAGATCCTGGTCTGCGCACCGGAGCTGAGGGTGGCCGAGGTGCCGCTGAACTTCCAGGCGCGCAACGCCGGGGTCTCGAAGGCGAACGTAAGCCAGGGCCTGGAGTACCTGGCGCACATAGCGAGCCTGTTCTGGTACGTCCCCTCGGCCGGGCGCTTCTGGAAGTTCGCCCTGGTGGGGGTTTCGGGCGTGCTGGTAAACCTGCTCACCCTCATAACCCTCGTCGAGTACTTCGACGCCGGTCCGACCGTGGCCTGGATAGTGGCCGTGGGTCTCAGCATCCTGAGCAACTTTCTGCTCAACAACGCCTTCACCTGGCGCGACGTCAGGCACTCGAGCAGGATCCACTTCCTCCTGCGCGGGGCACTCGCCTACCCGGTGGCGATCGTGGCTCTGGGCGCGAACTTCGCGGTCTATTACCCCCTGATCCAATACCTCGGTACGGACTTCCCCTACTACGCAATAGCCGCCTTCCTCGGCATCGTCGCGGGGACGTGCTCGAACTTCATCCTGAGCTCCCGCTTCGTCTTCCGCCCCTCCACGTCGAAGGGCCTCGACCCCAAAGCCCCACCCGAAGTGGTAGCCAAAGAGGCGCGCGAGGAGCTAAAAGCGGACTGGGTCGGCCTCGTACGCGCCGGAGACCTCTCCCCCGTAGCGCTGTCGTCCGCGGGGATAGTAGACGCCTCGCTCCCGCTCGCGACCGCCGACAGAAGCGCCATAGAGCTCGTTCTCCGCACTTCCCAACCCACCCTCGTGGTGACCGGCCCCAGACGCCTCCCCCAGGCCCGCACCAACACCCGCTGGACCAGCTCCCTGGCCGTCCCGGTTTTCGACGGGGACCAGCCGATTGGCGTCGTCTACGCCACCCGCAACTCCACCGAACAGTTCACCCAGGAAGACCTCCACTGGCTCACCGCCTACGCCAGCACCTCCGTACCGATGTTCTACTAGTAGTCAATTATTAGTTTTCAGTTGTCAGTTGCTGGGTGCGCTTCTTACTTGTCTCGTGAGATTCTGGCAAGAGGTGTCGAGCCCGACACTTCCAAAGTACCGCGAACCAGAGCAGCCACGGGATCACACGGCGGTTCCTCCCACCATCTCTTCTGAAAACTGAGAACTAAAAACTATCAACTAGAATGGGGCGCTCCTTCCGGGTCGGAGCGCCCCATCGATCATGGCCCCTCCCCCCGGGGAGCCTTGATCTTGGGCCTCACCACCCCCCTCCCGAGAAGTGAGGCCCCGGTAGATCCCGCGTCTAACCCCAAGCTTTAAACCGAGCCCCGGGGTCCACCGGATCTACCCGACAAAAAGCTAACACCCGATCCAAACCAGCGCAACCCCGACAAATCCCTTTACCTAAGCCAAATACCTCCCACCGATGAAAACCGCCCACGATATGACGCCATCCTCCAACCACCCAGCACCACATCTTGAGCTTTAACCAGAATCGCATCGTGCAACGAAGATAACATAACGTATTAGTAAAGGGTTAGGTGAGTTTAAGGTTGAGATCCAGCAGGCGGGTGATTTCGCGGGACGCCTGGGTAACAGGTGTATCTATCGGGTAGCGGTTAAAGGATAATCGTAATCGGTGTTGGGACGACAACCGTGGGGTAGGGCGTTAGTTGTAGCTGACGGAGGTAGTGGTTGGTGTTGCGGCAACCCCGGATCGACGAGTTGGCGAGTAAGCTGGTCCAGAAGGAGGGCAGCGACCTGCACTTGAAGGTGGGATCGCCGCCGGCGGTCCGGGTGCATGGTCTGCTCGAGTATCTGGAAGGATACGAGGTTTTGCGGCCGGTGGACACCGAGGGTCTCGCGAGGGGCATCATGTCGGAGAGGCTACTCGAGGAGTTCGAGGAGCGCGGGGAGGCGGATTTCTCCTTCGCGGTAGGTGGGGTAGGGCGTTTCCGGGTCAACACGTTCCGGCAGCGGGGGTCGATCTCGATCGCCATGCGCTTCATACCGTTCGGGGTACCGAAGTTCGAGGATCTCGGCCTGCCGGAGGTCGTAGGTACGC
>JAIVIG010000457.1 GCA_020200675.1 Actinomycetota bacterium | reverse complement strand
CGGTGCGGTTGACGACGGCCCAGGCGTTGGTGGTGTTTCTGGCGAATCAGTACGTGGAGCGCGACGGCGTGGAGCACCGCTTCTTCCAGGGATGCTTTGGCATCTTCGGGCATGGCAACGTCGCGGGCCTAGGCCAGGCCCTACAGCAGTACGAGGACGAGCTAACCTACTACCTGGCGCGCAACGAGCAGGGGATGGTACACACGGCCGCGGGCTTCGCCAAGATGAAGAACCGCCTCTCGACCCTCGCGTGCACTTCCTCCATCGGTCCCGGCGCCACCAACATGGTCACCGGTGCGGCGTTGGCCACCATAAACCGGCTCCCGGTGTTGCTCCTGCCGGGCGACATCTTCGCCTCGCGCGGCCCCGACCCGGTTCTGCAGCAGCTAGAGACCCCGCACGACGGCTCCCTCTCGGTCAACGACTGCTTCCGGCCCGTCTCCAGATACTGGGACAGGATCGTCCGCCCCGAGCAGCTCATGCCCGCCGCGCTCTCCGCCATGCGTGTCTTGACCAACCAAGCAGATACGGGCGCGGTGACGTTGGCGATACCTCAGGACGTCCAGGCCGAGGCCTACGACTTCCCGGAGGAGTTCCTGAGGAAGCGCGTGTGGCGCATAGGACGTCCGCTCCCCGACGCCGAGGCCCTCGAAGAGGCGGTGGCCCTCATCCGGCGGGCCGGAGGCCCGTTGGTAGTCGCCGGGGGTGGTGTGATCTACTCCGAGGCCACCGAGGCTTTGAGAGAGTTCGTCGGATCCACCGGCATCCCCGTCGCCGAGACGCAGGCGGGCAAGGGCTCTCTGCCCTACGACCACCCCTCGGCCCTCGGCGCGGTGGGGGTTACGGGCACGCGCGGCGCGAACCGCGTCGCCAGGGAAGCCGACCTCGTGATCGGCATCGGGACCCGCTGGAGCGACTTCACGACTGCCTCAAAGACCGCGTTCCAGAACCCGCGGGTACGTTTCGTGAACGTCAACGTCGCGGACCTCGACGCCGCCAAACACGCGGGGCTCTCGCTTGTCGGCGACGCTCGGGCGACGCTCGAAGCCCTCTCCGAAGCACTGGCCGGCCACGAGGTGGAGGCAGGCTACAGGGAGGAGGTCGCCCGTGCGGTGGGGGACTGGGACCGCGAGGTGGAGCAGTTCTACGAGCCGAGTGGCGAGCCCTTACCGGCGCAGAGCCAGGTCATAGGGGCGGTCAACACCTTCTCCGCTCCCTCCGACGTCGTGGTCTGTGCGGCGGGGGCCATGCCCGGAGATTTACACAAGCTGTGGCGCAGCCGGGACCCGAAGGGGTACCAGGTCGAGTATGGGTACTCGTGTATGGGGTACGAGATCGCCGGGGGCTTAGGCACGAAGATGGCCGCCCCCGAGCGGGAGGTCTACGTGATGGTCGGGGACGGCTCTTACCTCATGCTAAACGGGGAGCTGGTGACCTCCATCCAGGAGGGCTACAAGCTCACGGTCGTGCTCGTGGACAACGGCGGCTTCGCCTCCATCGGCGCGCTCTCCGATGCGGTGGGCTCCGGCGGCTTCGGCACGCACTACCGCTATAGGGAGGACGGTTCTCTGGGCACCAACACCGAGGCCCCCGGCGAGCCGTTACCCGTGGACCTCGCGGCTAACGCCGAGTCTCTAGGAGCGTATGTGGTACGGACGAGCACTATCCCCGAGCTGACAGACGCGCTCGAGAAAGCGAAGAACGTAGATAGAACCGTGGTGATCTACATCCAGACCAACCGCGAGACCGTCCCGGACTTTGATTCTCAGTGGGACGTCCCCATCGCCGAGGTCTCCGCCATGGACACCGTGCGCGCCGCGCGCGAGGGCTACGAAGCGGAGAAGCAGGCGGAACGCCACTATCTCTGATCATCTCTGATCGCCGGAGGAAGGGAGGCTCAGCGATGCCCGATTTGCTCGTAACAAGCAAGCCACCTGAGGCTGGGAGCGTAATAAAGGTAACCCCGGAGTCGGCGGGCTGGGGCTACGTGGGCTTTGAGGTCTTCCGGCTGGAGGAGGGCCAGACGCTGGAGCAGCAGACCGGGGAAGAGGAGGTCTGCCTGGTAGTCCTCTCCGGGCTGGGCCACGTCTCCGCTGGAGGGGACGAGTGGAGGAACATCGGGGAGCGTGAGAGCGTATTCGACGGAGCCCCCTGCGCCCTGTACCTGGCACCGGGGAGACCCTACCGGGTGGAGGCCGCAAGCGAGGTGTTGGAGCTGGCGGTTACTTCGGCGCCGGCGGAAGGGGAGAGGGCGCCGCGGTTGATCCTCCCGGAGGACATCGAGGTCGAGATGCGCGGCTCGGGAAACATGGAGCGGGAGATACGCCCCATCTTGATGGAGGACCGTCCGGCGGAGCGATTGCTGGTTGTCGAGGTCATTACCCCCAACGGCCACTGGTCGAGCTATCCTCCGCACAAGCACGACCGGGACGACCGGCCGCGCGAGACCTACCTGGAAGAGACCTATTATCACCGGATAAGGCCGGAAGGAGGGTTTGCCTTCCAGCGAGTGTACACCGAGGACCGCTCTCTGGACGAGACGGTGACCTTCCACGACGGGGACGTCGTGGTGCTAAGGAGCCGTATGCGCACCTCGGAGGACTACTTCCTCTCCGCGCGGTCGTTGCCGAGCTGGGTTACAGGTCTAGCCTTCCTGGGAGCGAACCTGGGTGCTCTGGAGATACTGGGTATGGGGGCCGGGGCCGCCCAGTACGGGATCATGACGGCGCACTTCTACTGGATAGGTGCTATACCCGCCATGGTGTTCATCGCCCTGTTCATGATCCCGTTCTACTACGGTAGCCGGGTAGTCTCCGTGCCGGGTTACCTGAAGCGCCGCTACAACGAGGCGACGCGGGGGTTCAACGCCGCCCTGTTCGCCATCTTCATGATCCTACTTAGCGGCCTCAACATGTACGCTATGGCTATAGTGTTCCAGTTGCTCCTCGGGTGGTCTATCACCGCGAGCATCTTACTCTCGGCGGGGATAATCATGACGTACGTGGTCCTAGGCGGGCTCTCGTCTTCCATCTTCAACGAGGTCTTGCAGTTCTTCCTCATAACGCTCGGTATTTCGCCGCTCGTTATCTTCGCGCTGGTGGCCGCGGGGGGCTGGTCCGGACTGCAAGAAACGGTCGCCAAACCGGAGTTCTTCCACTTGTGGGCCGACACGGGAAGCACGGACAACCCGATGGCCGTCCAGTGGTTCGCGATAGTTTTCGGGTTGGGGTTCGTCATGAGCTTCGGCTACTGGTGCACCGACTTTCTGGTGGTTCAGAGGGCTTTAGCCGCCGAGGACCTGGCGGCCTCGCAGCGCACCCCGCTCATCGCCGCCTTCCCAAAGATCCTCTACGGTATCCTGGCCATCTTCCCGGGCCTGATCGCCATCAGCCTCTTCCCCACCCTGGGCCAGAGCCCGGGCTTAGAGAACTCCTTCAACATGGCCATCCCGTACGTGATGGCCTACTACTTGCCGACCGGCATGCTGGGGTTGGCACTGACCGCCCTGCTGGCGTCCTTCATGAGCGGGATGGCGGGGAACGTGACCGCCTTCAACACGGTGTGGACCTACGATATCTACCAGGCCTACATCCGGTCCGACGCACCGGACGGGCACTACGTGACCGTGGGTCGCATCGCCACCGTCGTGGGGGTGCTCCTCAGCATAGGGACCGCGTATGCCGTGCTGGCGTTCGAGAGCATACTCGACTACCTCCAGCTCTTGCATGGAATATTCCTGGCGCCGTTGTTCGCGACGTTCCTCCTCGGGATGTTCTGGAGGCGGACGACGCCGTGGGGCGGGTTCGCGGGGCTAGTGTCGGGGACGGTTGGAGGCCTGGTGCTCTGGGGTTTCGAGCTGATGGGTACCATCTCTTACGG
>JAIVIG010000202.1 GCA_020200675.1 Actinomycetota bacterium | reverse complement strand
GGAAGGAGGAGCGCTGTACTCCCTAAACGATGCGAGACACCTCCAGCGAGGGTCTGAGGCAAAGAGCGCGGCCGAAAGGTCGCGCCATGGTAGAGTGGAAGCGACCGATCGGTCCCGCGAGATCGGGACCGGAGGACGCCTGGACAAGGGAAAGGAGTAATCGTGAGCGAACGAGAAGGGTCGCCGGGTGAGGACGGGCTTGCGGCCCGGATCTCCAGGGCGCAATTTCTGAGGAAGGCCGGGCTTAGCGCGGCAGCGCTCTCCGGCACACAGCTTCTGGCGTCGTGCGCATTCGGAGGTACCGGCGGGCAGGCCGGGGAGAGCGAGGCCAAGGATATAAGCGGCTCATTCGACTGGAAGCGCGAAAAGGGCGCGACGATCCGGCTGCTCCTGAACAAGCATCCCTACACCGACGCCTTGCTGGCCGACCTGAACAGCTTCAAGGAAAAGACCGGCATCGACGTCCAGCACGACATCTTCCCCGAGGAGAACTACTTCGACAAGGTCACCCTAGACCTCTCGAGCGGGCAGGCTAACTACGACGCTTTCATGCTCGGCGCGTACATGGTGTGGCAGTACGGCCCTCCGGGATGGCTCGAAGACTTCAAGCCGTGGATCGAGAACGAGTCAGCCACCAACGCGGACTACGACTGGGAGGACGTGTTGCCCAACCTGCGGGCCGCCGACTCGTGGAGCTTCAAAGTTGGTGATCCTCTTGGGACGGGCGGGCAATGGGCCTTACCGTGGGGCTTCGAGACCAACGCAATCGCGTACCGCTCGGACGTTTTCGACAAGCTCGGGCTGAAGCCGGCGGAGACCCTCGACGAGTTGGTGGAGTTGGCCGCGGTTCTCAGCGACAAGGCCGAAGGCATGTACGGCATAGCCGTGCGGGGCACGAGGTCGTGGGCCACGATCCACCCCGGCTTCATGACCCAGTACTCTCGCATGGGCGAAAAAGACTACAAAGTCGAGGGCAATAACCTGACTCCGGCGATGAACTTGGTACCAGGTTGGTTCCGACTTGGGCGCGCAAAAGGCCGCCATGATATTCGATGCCGACATCAACTCCTACTTCCAGAACCAGCCGGGGTCTACGCCAGCGGCGGGCAAGATTGCCTGGCACCCCGGTCCCAAGGGGCCCGATGGTTCGCTCGCTACCAACCTCTGGGTGTGGTCGCTGGGGATGAACGCCAAGTCGCAGAACAAGAGTGCGGCGTGGCTCTTCTTGCAGTGGGCGACCGGCAAAGAGCACCTTCGCAAGGCGGCGCTCGAGGCGAACCACGTCGATCCAGTGCGCAAGTCCATCGCTGAAGACCCAGCATTCAAAGACGTAATGGCGAGGAACGAGAAGTACATCGACACGTTCAACCAGCTTATTGACAGCACCGGGATCCAGTTCACCCCGCAGGCGAAGTTCTTCGACACGACGACGAGCTGGGCGGCCACCCTGCAGGAGATCTACCGTGGGGCAGACGCGAAGGGTGCTCTCGACAGCCTGGCGTCAGACCTCAAGAGCCAGATTGCTTAGAAGGGGTTGACATGAGTGCCACCGCTGCCCCCGAGCAGAAGGAGCGACAGGTTCGCACGGTCTCTTCTAGGCGGCGTGCCCTGAGGCCGTACCTGCTGGTTCTACCCTCCCTCCTCCTGACGATCGGCATACTCTACCCGTTCGGTCTGGGGCTATACTACACGTTCTTCAACTACGCGGCCGCAACTCCGATTCCGGACTTCGTCGGGCTCCAGAACTACGTCGCGATCTTCGCGACCCCCGAGTTCTGGCAAAGCGCCTCGGTGACCCTTCGGTACGCCGTTAGCACCACCGTCGTCGAGACCCTTCTCGGCGTGGGCGTAGCCTTGCTCCTTTTCCGCGGTTCCGCGGCGGGCCGCGTCCTGGAGAGGGTCTTGATCGTGCCCCTGATGATCGCCCCGGTCATAGCAACGATCATGTGGAGCCTGATGCTCCAACCGACCGTGGGCGTCATCAACTACCTGCTCAGCCCCTTGGGTCTGGGTGGCGTGGAGTGGACCGATTCGCCCCGGGGCGCATTTCTGTCGGCGGTGCTTATCGACGCTTGGATCTTCACCCCGTTTGTGGTTCTGCTCGTGCTCGCCGGCATGCGCTCGCTACCCCGTGATCCGTTCGAGGCTGCGGCGGTCGACGGGGCGGGCTACTGGTTCACGTTCCGTAAGCTGATGTTGCCGATGCTCTGGCCCTACATCCTGGTGGCGGTGATCTTCCGCTTCATGGACTCCCTGAAGATGTTCGACGTCATCTACGCCTTGACGCGCGGCGGGCCGGGCGACTCGATGATGGTCTTGCAGGTGCGAGGCTACCAGGAGGCCATCCTGTTCACCAATTTCTCGGTGGGCCTCACCTACACGATCGTCATCTGGGCCGCGGTGTTCATCGCAACGCGGCTGCTGGTTGGGGTTTTCGGGCGAGCTCAGGCTCGGGCCACCGGACCATCATAGGAGGCGAACATGGACGATAAGGCTCCTAAAGGCACGAAGTCCAGAATTCGGGCGAACGTCATAGTGACCAACGCGCTCACGATCGCCTACTTCGTCTTCGCGCTTTTCCCGGTGTTCTGGATCCTGCTACTCTCGCTGAAGCCGGATGAGCAGCTTTTCACTACCTACTTCGTCTTCGACCCGACGCTCGAAAACTACAAGACGGTCCTCGGGCTCTCGGGGGGGCCCTCTGGCATCCCCTTCGCCCGCTTCTTCGTCAACTGCCTGGTCATCTCCTTCGGGGCGGTGGCAATAGCGCTCGTGGTCGGCGTGCCGGCCGCCTACGCCGCCGCCCGGTGGAAGTTTAGGGGTTCGGAGAGCCTGCTATTCACGCTGCTCTCGTTCCGCTTCGCCCCCGAGTTGACGGTCATCATCCCACTCTACGTCATCTACCAGAAACTCGGCCTGTTCGACTCTTACGTGGGAATGATCTGGGTTTACCAGCTGATCGCCCTGCCGTTCGTGGTGTGGATACTGCGTTCCTACTTCCAGGATCTGTCGCCCGAGCTCGAGCAATCCGCGCTGCTCGACGGGTACACCCGCGTTCGAGCGTTCTTCCTCGTCGTGGCTCCCCTGGTGCGCCCGGGGATAGCCGCGGTCAGCCTGATCTCGTTCATCTTTACCTGGAACAACTTCGTCTTCCCGCTCATCCTGACCGCGAGCGACGCCCAGACCGTCACCGTCGGTTCCTTGTCGTTCCTTGGGGGAAACAAGCCGAACTACAACTTCACGGCCGCAGCCGCGTTGATCGCGGCGATCCCTCCGCTCATCCTGGCGTTCTCCATCCAGCGGTACCTGGTGCGCGGCCTGTCGTTCGGGGCGGTGAAGGGCTGATGGCGACGCTTTCTGTGCGGAGCCTCCGGAAGGAGTACGGCGACCTCCTGGCCCTCGACGACCTGAACCTCGATGTGCGCGACGGCGAGTTCTTCGTCCTTTTGGGGCCCTCCGGGGCCGGAAAGACCACCACCCTAAAGTGCATAGCCGGGCTGGAGACCCCGACCGCGGGGCGTGTGGAGATCGACGGGCGGGACATGACGGACGTGGAGCCCTACGATCGCAACGTGGCGATGGCTTTCGAGAACTACGCGCTCTACCCGCAGAAAACCGTCTTCGAGAACATGAGCTTCCCCCTGAACTCGAAGCGGCACCGCGTTTCCGAGGAAGAACGCTCGGATGCGGGTGTACCCGTCGAGCAGCGCGGATTGCTCGAGCTCTGGCGACAGGTCCTGGAAGTAGGAGCGCAGTATCCACACCACGAACGGCAGGGCGATCAGCTGGT
>JAIVIG010000289.1 GCA_020200675.1 Actinomycetota bacterium | reverse complement strand
TCCAGAACCCCGACCCCACTAGCCGGGTTGTTCTTCTTCATCTTGCTTTTCACAGAGAGTTCATCTAGACTGTCCATATGACGGACAAGATATCTCATATAATGAGACAAAACAAGAGAGGCGGGGTAGCTTGACGCTCGAGTGGGACGCTGCCGAGTACGAGGTGGTGTCCGTACCGCACGTCGGTTGGGGTGTGGGTTTGCTGGGGCGCGCTCTGGAGCGGCGGCCGCTCAGGGGGGATGAGACGGCCATAGACGCGGGGTGTGGGACGGGCAAGATCACGGAACTCCTCTTGCGGCACTTGCCTGACGGGACGGTACTGGCCGTAGATGCTTCGGCGGCGATGGTCGAGGCCGCGAGGGAGCGGTTCGCCGGGGACGGGCGGGTACGGGTCGAGCAGCAGGACCTCGTGCGGCTGCAGGTCGAGAGGCCGGTTGACCTGATCTTCTCTACCGCGACTTTTCACTGGATCCAGGACCACGAGGGGTTGTTCGGGCGGCTCGCGCGGGCCTTGAAACCGGGAGGCAGGCTGGTAGTCCAGTGTGGAGGCAAGGGCAACATAGCCCGGGTGATGGGAGCGACGGAAGAGGTTATGGACGATGAGCGCTTCCGGGACTTCTTCGAGGGCTGGGAGGACCCCTGGAACTTCGCCGACGCCGAAACGACCAGGGCCCGCCTGGAAGCTGCCGGGTTCGAAGAAGTCGAGACCTGGCTGCAAGACGAGGTTACGCGGTTCGGTTCGATAGACGAGCTGGCACGCTTCCTGAAGACGGTAGTCCTGGGCCGGCATCTGGAGAGGCTGCCGGAGTCGGAACAACAGCCCTTCGCGGATGCGGTGGCTGAGAAGGTCGCGGCTGCGGAGGACGCCTTTACCATAAACTACGTCCGCCTGAACATCCTGGCGACCCGAGGACGAGGGCCGTGAGGGCGGGCGTGACCGTCGGGGCCCTGTTCGACGAGGCGGCGGAGGGGTACGACCGGGCCAGGCGGCAGCTCGTGCCGCCTTTCGACGACTTCTACGGGACGGCCGTCGAGTCGATTCCTCACGAGCGGGATGAGGTGATACGGGTCCTGGATCTCGGCGCCGGCACCGGGCTGTTGAGTGCGCTGGTCGCGCGAGCCTTTCCCCGCGCCCGGATCACGCTGGTGGATGTTTCGCCGGAGATGCTCGGGGTGGCAAGGAGGCGCTTCGCGGACGAGCCCGAACGCTTCGAGCTGCGCGTCGTGGACTATGCGCGGGAGCCGCTCCCGGGAGAGTACGAGGTAGTCGTATCCGCGCTCTCTATACACCACCTCGGCGGGACCGGGAAGCGGGAGCTCTTCCGCAAGATCTACGGTGTGCTCTGTGACGGCGGGGTTTTCGTGAACGTGGATCAAGTCCTCGGGTCCACGCCGGAGATCGAGGCGTGTTACCGCGAGGCGTGGCTCCGCCAGGTGCGCGAGAGGGGAGTCGGCGAAGAAGTCCTGGCCGCCGCTCTTGCGCGGATGGAAGAAGACCAGATGTCTACCCTGGAGGAGCAGAAGGCGTGGCTGGAGGAGGCCGGCTTCCGGCAGGTAGACTGTCCTTACAAGAACTACAGCTTCGCGGTCTACGGTGGTCGCAAGCGGGTCTAGGCGAAGTTGGTACTTACGGAAAGGAACTATGAGATGAGCGGATCGAAGACGTTGGTAGAGAAGGTGTGGGAGAAGCACGTGGTACGCAGCGTCGAGGGCGAGCCGGATCTCCTCTACGTGGACCTGCATATGGTGCATGAGGTGACCTCGCCGCAGGCCTTCGAGGGCTTGAGGCTCGCGGGCCGCGAGGTACGCCGCCCAGACCTCACGCTCGCGACCATGGACCACAATGTCCCGACGACGGGCATCGGGCTTCCCATAAAGGACGAGGTCTCCGCCAAGCAGATGGAGGCGCTGCGCAGCAACTGCGAGGAGTTCGGCATCGAGCTCAACGAGTGGGGCTCTATCGGCCAGGGCATCGTCCACGTCATCGGTCCCGAGATGGGTCTGACACAGCCGGGGCTCGTCATAGTCTGTGGCGACTCCCACACTGCGACCCACGGCGCGTTCGGGGCCCTCGCGTTCGGCATCGGGACGAGCGAGGTCGAGCACGTCCTCGCGACCCAGACGCTCCCGCAGCGGCGGCCCAAGACGATGGCCGTCACGGTCGAGGGAGAGCTCCCGCCGGACGTCACCGCCAAGGACCTCATGCTCGGTATCCTCAACCGGATCGGGACCGGCGGCGGGGTCGGGCACGTGATCGAATACCGCGGCGAGGCGCTCCGCTCCCTCTCGATGGAGGGTCGCATGACGGTCTGCAACATGTCCATCGAAGGTGGTGCCCGGGCGGGCCTCGTCTCCCCCGACGAGACAACCTTCGAGTATCTCAAAGACAAACCCTACGCCCCGAAGGGCGAGGATTGGGACCGGGCCGTTGAGGAGTGGCGCTCCTTGAGGACCGACGAGGGTGCCGAGTTCGACAAGGAGGTCGTCATCCGGGCCGAGGACCTGGTACCCTACGTCTCCTGGGGGACGACCCCAGCCCAGACCGTCGGGCTCGACGATGCGGTGCCCGAGCCGGAGAACGAGGGGCACGAGCGGGCGCTCAAATACATGGCGCTCACGCCTGGTACTCCGATACGCGAGATCGAGGTGGACACCGTCTTCCTGGGCTCGTGTACGAACGCCCGTATCGAGGACCTGCGCGCCGCCGCCGCCGTCCTCGAAGGCCACAAGGTGAGGGAGGGAATCCGGGCGCTCGTCGTCCCCGGCTCGATGCGCGTCAAGAAGCAGGCCGAGGAGGAGGGGCTCGACGATGTCTTTACGGAGGCCGGCTTCGAGTGGCGAAACGCGGGCTGCTCGATGTGTCTCGGGATGAACCCGGACATCCTCCAACCGGGCGAGCGTTGCGCCTCGACCTCCAACCGCAACTTCGAGGGCCGGCAGGGTAAGGGCGGTCGCACGCATCTGGTCTCGCCCGTTGTCGCCGCGGCCACGGCTGTGATGGGACGCTTCGCCTCACCCTCGGAGCTCGGCGTCCCCCTGGAGGTGCGCTAATGCAGGCGGTAGAGCGCGTCGTCGGGAAGGCGCTCCCCCTGGGCTACTCCGACGTGGACACCGACCAGATCGTGCCGAGCGACGCCCTCAAGCGCATCGAACGCACCGGCTTCGGGCAGTTTCTCTTCTCGGAGTGGCGCGAGGACCCGGACTTCGTTATGAACAGGGCCGAACACGAGGGCGCGGTGATCCTGCTCGCGGGGGAGAATTTCGGCAGCGGTTCCAGCCGCGAGC
This sequence comes from Actinomycetota bacterium, assembly GCA_020200675.1. GTDB lineage: Bacteria > Actinomycetota > Rubrobacteria > Rubrobacterales > Rubrobacteraceae > Rubrobacter_F. Next base: position 7,313 of record JAIVIG010000289.1, on the reverse strand, counting down.
ACGCCCCGTGGGCCCTCCAGGACTACGGCTTCGGCGCGATCATCGCCCCCTCTTTCGCCGACATCTTCAAGAACAACTGCTCGAAGATAGGTCTCCTCGCCGTAGAGCTGCCGGAGGAGACCGTAAAGAAGCTACTCGACGCCGTACGCGAAGACCCGCAAACCGTGATCACTGTCGAGCTCACGGAGCGCGTCGTCACGGGACCCAACGTATACGAGACGTTCGAAATGGACGACTTCACCCGCCAGCGGCTCCTGGAGGGCCTCGACGACATCGGCGCGACGCTGGAGCACGAGGATGACCTCGAAACCTTCGAGAAGTCCCGCCCGTCGTACCTGCCGAAAGTTTTGTAGTTATTAGTCTTCAGTTGTCAGTTTTCAGTTCTTGGCAGCCGCTACTCGACTCGACAACCACACAACGGTAACAGCAGAAAGGCACGCCCGCCGTAATCGGCGGGGCGTGCCTTGTGGCATGCTTCCGATCCCGCGGCGCTGGGCGAAGCCACCGCGGAGCGGCAGCGAGGGGAGGCAACCTGCTCGTAAAGCGCGCGACTCCCTCGTACACCAGAGATGAAAGAACGTTCGCCGCTCCGAGATCGCCATCATCGTTGTTGGCCGATCTCCGGCGCTCCTGCTACCGTGTGGGGTATGTTGGTGGCGCGTTCGCGGCTGGCTCGTGATCTGGGGAAGCTCGGGTTGAAACCGGGTGGGGTGGCGATGGCCCATTGCCGGATGTCCGCGCTCGGTCATGTGGTAGGCGGCGCGGAGACCGTCGTGCGCGCCCTGCTCGACGCTTTGGGGCCTGAGGGGACGCTTATGGCCTACACGGGCTGGCAAGACGAGCCGCCCGACGACCTCGACGCGCTGGACGACGAGAAGGGGCGGATCTACCTCGAAGAGCACCCGGCGTACGACCCGCGCGTTGCCCTCGCCCGCCGCGACCACGGACGGGTTCCCGAAGCATTGAGGACCTGGCTTGGAGCGCGCCACAGCGGGCACCCAGAGGCGGGCGTGGCGGCCATCGGCCCCTTCGCCGAAGCCCTCACCGCTAGGCACCCTTGGGACGACGCCTACGGTGCGGGCACGCCCTACGCCCGGCTGGCCGAACTCGGCGGCCAAGTCGCGGTCTTGGGCGCGCCCCTGGACACCGTGACGCTCGTGCACCACGCGGAGGCCGTGGCCAAGGTCCCCGGCAAACGCCGTGTGAGCTACGGCATGCCCGTGATCTTGGACGGCGAGCGCCACTGGCGGACCTTCTCGGACATCGACACCTCAGAGGGGGCCTTGCCTTACGAACGCGTCCTCGGCGAGGAGGACTACATCGAGCACATCGCGCGTTCCGCGCTCGCGGCCGGAAAAGGGAGGAGCGGACCGGTCGGAGAGAGCACGGCCTACCTGTTCGACGCGCGTGGACTGATCGAGCACGCGGTCGGTTGGATCGAGCGGAACTTTGCGTCCGGGGGCTCGATGGAGCTTGGGTAAGGCAAATAGGCGAGGTTGAGGTTCGCGTCGCGCTCCCGTTAGGAGCTTGCCGCTAGACGTGGCTAACGCAGATTCATGCGACGACATCCCCCATCTCTGGGGCACGAGGTAGTCGCGCACTTTACGAGGAGGTTTGCTACGCCAGCATCAGGTCTACAAGAGGTGCGCTCTCCGCGAATGCGCTTGCAGCACAGAACACTACGTCAACGTTGCGCAAACACCACAGCAATGTTAGCTTTCGCCGAGAGTTCGGGCGGACCAGACGGGCAACGACGACGAGGAGGTCGGACAACAATGAACGGTTCGGTTCACGAGGACAGCGTATGGCGCTAGAGCAGATTCTTCCCTCACTCTACCGGGTGCCTTTGCGGGGCGTGAACGCCTTTTTGATCGACCTCGGGGACGAGGGCCTGGTCTTGGTCGACGCGGGCACCCCGGGCGACGCGGGGCGCATCTTGGATGCCGTCGGGGAGCTGGGCCGGGGTCCTGACGACGTGCGCCACATCCTCGTGACGCACTGCCACGTGGACCACGCGGGCGGGCTGGCCGAGCTCAAGGAGGCCACCGGCGCCCGCGCATACATGCACCCGACCGACGCGGAGATGGTGAGGTCCGGCCGGGCGCTCAGGCCCCTCACGCCGACGCCGGGGATACTCAATAGGGCTACGTTCTGGCTCTTGCTGAGGAACGCACCGAGCACGCTACGGGCGACGGAGGTGGAGCACGAGGTGCTCGACGGGGAGTTGCTCGCCCTCGGCGGCGACATAAGGGCCGTCCACGTTCCCGGTCACTGCGCCGGGCAACTCGCCTTCTTGTGGTCCGGGGGCGGGCACGGCGGCGTGCTCTTCGCGGCCGACGCCGCGGCCAACGTGGCGGGCCTGCGCCTCTCCCCGGCCCACGAGGATCTAGAGGAAGGGAAACGCAGCGCGAAGAAGCTCGCCGGGCTGGACTTCGAGGCGGCATGCTTTGGCCACGGACGGGCGATCCCACGCGGCGCGTCGGAGCGTTCCGGTAAGACCTTCGGAGCTAACCTGGCGACGCCGGCGACGAGGTAGGTACACCCCCGGACGACTCCGCCCTGGCCCTCCGCCTCGCTCCCCCAGGTTCGGGTTTGCCCTGTTACGAGCGTGAGGTTGACGATTACGAGAACGTAAGCGGCGACGTCCTCCGGCCGGTCTGACCCGAGTTCACAGAGGTTCAAGTAGGTGCCTCGTTGGCGAGTCGTCGGCCGGGGGATTCAGCTGCCGGCCGGTGGCCTTGGTCTTCTCGTCGTCGCGGCGCGATCACCGGGATCTGGCGGGGCGTCTCTGTACCCACAGCCTCTACTCTCCCAACAGGACCATCGTACGATCGCCCCTAAAACTGATTACTGAAAACTGATAACTAACGACTACAAAACTACGACTTCGACCGGGGCGACGCCGAGGCTGGTCAACCCTATCGCATCGGCCGCGGCCCCGGAGAGGTCGATGTCCAGGCCGTCGGCGTAGGGGCCTCTGTCGTTGACTGTGACCTGGACGGAGGCGCCGTCGTGGCTGACGAGCAGCTGCGTGCCGAACGGCATGGTCTTGTGGGCGGCCGTGAACGCCGCGGGATCGTAGAGTTCCCCGCTGGCCGTCGGGGACCCGGCGTGCGAATAGTCGTAGTAAGAGGCCATCATGATCTGCCCGCCGCCAGCGGCGTCGTATTGTGGGGCTTCGGCGACATCGTACTGGAGAGCCCCACCGTACTGCGAGACTCCAAGCGGAGGAACTTCGCCGTACTGCGCGGCTCCGAACGGGGCGAAGTCGTAAGGATTCGTCCCGCCGATGATCGCGCAGACGGCGATCAAAACCGCACAGAAGGACAAGATCAACGATGCTCTCTTCACCAAGAACCTACCCTTCTGCTGCCCAACGCTGCACGACGGCGAGGACCGTAACAATTTCGCAAAATTTACGCAACACTACCGTTATTCCAAACAGCTACGCGAAAATCGAGCTATTCCTATACAAAAGCCAAAAATCCAGGAATATGGAGACAAGCTATCTTAATATTTCTTAATATGACATGCCTTCGAGTGATGCGGTTCTCCCCGGATGGCTTTAGAGCACCCGTGGGACCAGTAGTTTCTGTTCTTACGGTACCGGGACGAAGGTACGGTCTCGCGTGCGCCGTCTGGTGCGAGAGGCAGCCAGAGAAGATCGGCCCAACGACCGGGCCACGACAACAGCAGAAAGGAGACGCCCCGCCATGATCGGCGGGGCATCTCCTTACCCAAGTCCTCTAATCTCCCAACCGGACCGCTGTGCGGCCGGCCTTAAACTGACAACTGAAAATCAAGAGCCAAAAACTACAGAACAGTGACCTCGACCGGGGCGACACCGGGGCCGGTCAGTCCTATAGTCTCTGCCGCGGCCTGGGAGAGGTCGACGTCGCGGCCGTCGATGTAGGGACCCCTGTCGTTGACGGTGACCACGGTGGAGTTGCCGCCGTAGCCCACGCGCAGCTGCGCGCCGAAAGGCAGGGTCTTGTGGGCGGCCGTGAATCCCTCCGGGTTGAAGGGCTCGCCGCTGGCCGTCGGGGACCCGGCGTGCGAGTAGCCGTAGTAGGAAGCCATCCAGAGCTCGCCGCCCGCGGGCTGGCCGCCTGCCGGCCCGCACTGCTGGATCCCGAACACATCGTACCAGATGCTTTCGGGGTCACAGAATATATTGCTGGCGTTGATCCTGTCCGAAGCCACGAACGAGCCCACGAACAGTACGGCCCCCAAGGCCGCGACCACCAAAATTTTCCTCACGTTCAGATTCAGTGCAGCCAAAAAGATTCCTCCTCTAGCGCAATAACGTTTCCTGCCGCCGGCATCTTGCACGGGGCATCCACAACAACTGCCGTATGACTAAGAAGTCTTCCTTCTACTAGCCCGCGTCCATAGGCGGCCCTGGGAGCCCCCTCCGTTTAGGACGGCGCAGAACGTAACAGCCTGGTAACGAGAACGCAACGCTTCCGTTACCAGACGAGACGAGCGTAAAGCCACGTTTTCCCCTTACTAAAGCCAGATTCTCTCGATTACGCCTGGTAAGCTAAATTAATATTTCTTAACACAAGAGCTGCTCGTTTCCCTCCTTTGTCTGGCCAGGCAGGCTTGCTTGTTCGGTGTTTGCGTTGCTGGGGTTAAATGCGCCTAGCAAAACCGCTGGACATAGCGCCAGCAGATCATCGGCACGCAGCCGATGGCGAGGAACGCCTGGTGGACGTCGTTTCGCCTCTCGTAGCGGAACCTTCGGCCTCCGAAATCGATTCAGCCACCACGGCGCCCGCTCGACCTCCCATCGATGCCCTCCCGACCGCTCTCTCGACTCGATGCCGCGCCTGATGGGCGATGCGCGGGGTTACGCCCCTCTTCCTCAAGGCCTTCCGGCAGCGACCGAAGTCGTAGTCCTTGTCGGCGCGCGGCTTCTTCGGGCGCTCGCGCGGTCGACCACGGCGCTTGCGCGGATCGGCTCGTCATGGTAAGGGTGGTGTCCCGGGTGCGTTCGGGACATTGTCCCGAACGCACCCGGGACACTTGTCCTATGGAGCGACCGCGGGTTTTTGGGGTAGTATGTCCGGTGGCAAAGGTCGTTTGAGGAGACGAGGTGGGCAAGATAATACTGTTGGTCGAGGACAACCCGGACGACGAGGTTCTGACCCGCCGGGCCTTGAAAAAGAACAACATAGGCAACGAACTGGTCGTAGCGCGCGACGGGGCAGAGGCCCTCGACTACCTCTTCGGCACCGGACTCTACGAGGGACGGGACTTGAGCGTCATGCCACAGGTGGTGTTGCTGGATCTCAAGCTACCGAAGGTGGACGGGCTGGAGGTTTTGCGGCGGATGCGGGCCAACGAGCGGACCAAGCTCTTGCCCGTGGTGATCCTCACTTCCTCCAGGGAGCAGCAAGACCTCGTCGACGGCTACGACTACGGGGCGAACAGCTACATCCGCAAGCCGGTCGACTTCGCCCAGTTCATCGAGGCGGTCCGGCAGCTCGGTCTCTACTGGCTGGTCCTGAACGAGACGCCGCAGGCGAGAGGTTAGGGAAGCCATGCGGCGTGCCGGGCGGGTGTTCGAGCACCTCCGGCGCGCGGCCGTGGCCTACGCGGTTCTGCTGGTCGCCCTCATGCTCACGTTGCTCGCCTACTCTTACGTGCGCCAGAACGTCGAGGCCAGCGCACGGGACCAGTTCGACGAGACGGTCATGGCGGCGCAGGATGCCATAGACCGTCAGATGAACTCTTACGTGGAGGCGATGCTCGGCTCCCGCGGGCTCTTCTACGCGAGCAACTCGGTCGAGGAGGGGGAGTGGGACGATTACGGGAGCGGCATAAACCTCGAAGAGCGCTACGAGGGCATGCAGGTCCTCGGGTACGCCAAGCGCGTCGAGCCCGCGGATAGGGAAGATTTCGAGGACCAGCTCACGGAGACGTTGCGCGACGAAGGCCTCGGCGACCGCTCCGCGTTGCGGCCGGAGGGCGAGAGGCCGGAATACTTTCCGCTGGCGTTCGTCGAACCGCTCGACGAAGTCAACGGGAGCCTGCTCGGGCACGACGCGTACCCCGATCCTGAGTATCGCGTGGCCATGGACCGGGCGCGCGACACGGGTCAGGCGCGGGCCACGGGCAAGGTCTACGTGCTCACCGAGGCCCCCGAAGGGTCCAGGGCCGACCTCGCCCTCGAGCCGGGCCTGGTGGTGTACCTCCCGGTCTATAGCAAGGACGCATCAGTCGACACCGTCGAAGGACGCCAAAGCGCCCTCGAAGGGTTCATAGTAGCCTATCTCGAAGCGGAAGGGCTCCTACGAGGGACCCTGGAGTCGTTCGACCCCTCGATAGATTTCGAGATCTACGATGGGGAGGACCTGGGCCCGAACAGCCTCCTCTACGACGACGACGGGGTCCTACGCGCCGGCGAGTCCCAGGAGCCTGTCGGCTTCTTCGCCGCGATCGGGACGTTCGCAAGCTCTCTAGCAAGCGGCCCCGGGGGATCCGAGCTCTCCGATCTCAGGCAGATCGACCTGGCCGGGCGCGAGTACGACCTGTATTTCGAGGCCCTGCCGGGGGCTTCCAGGGAGGGGGGCAGTCGTCTGCTGCCGCTCTTCGTGCTCCTGAGCGGCCTCGCGGCAAGCCTCTTGCTCTTCGGCGTGACCTTCATGCTCGTCCGGAGCCGCCTGCTGGCCGAGAAGGCCGGCCGGGACCTCGAGGACGCCAACCGCGAGCTGGAGGCGACCAACCGCGAGCTCGAGGCGTTCTCCTACTCGGTCTCGCACGACCTGCGCGCCCCTCTGAGGAGCATAGACGGCTTCTCCCAGATCCTCGTCGAAGACTACGCCGACGAGATCGACGAGGAGGGCAGAGACTACCTCGGCCGGGTGCGGAGCGCCAGCCAACGGATGGGCATGCTCATAGACGACATTTTGGGCCTCACGCGCGTGACGCGGGGCAGCATGGAGCGCAAGCGCCTGGACCTCGGCGCCCTGGCCGAGGAGGTCGCCCAGGAGCTGCGCGAGGCGAGGCCGGAGCGGAAGGTCGAGTTCTCGGCGCAGAAGGGGCACGAGGTCTGGGGGGACCCGAAGCTCCTACGGGTGGCCCTTGTCAACCTGATCGGCAACGCCTGGAAGTTCACCGCGAAGACCCCCGAAGCCCGGGTAGAGTTCGGCCTGAGCGAGAGGCTCTCCTACAAAGGCCGCGTCCCGGTGTACTACGTGCGCGATAACGGGGCGGGCTTCGATCAGGCCTACGCAGGCAAGCTCTTCGGCGCCTTCCAGCGGCTCCACGGGGCGGACGAGTTCGAGGGGACGGGGATAGGGCTGGCC
>JAIVIG010000456.1 GCA_020200675.1 Actinomycetota bacterium | reverse complement strand
GTGCTCGCCGCCGTGTACTTCGTTCTCATCTACCGGCTCTTCCGGGGCAAGGTGCGCCTGGACGACGAAGGGTATTAGATCTTGAAGGACGCACGTGTGAGTAGCCGGAACAGGCGCAACGGAACCTCGGGGGCTCGCTCATAAACGCCGCCCTCAAATCCTTGTACTTCCTCGGCATACTGGCGGAGATGGCGATCCGGGTCCCACACGAACGGCGACGCAGGAGAACCCGGATGGCTGTAGACCGCGTAAGCGGGTCGGAGCGGGCGTTGGTCGGCCTGTTGTTCGTGGGGATGTTCTTCGTCCCCGCCGTCTACGCGCTCACCTCCTGGCTGGACGGAGCGGACTACCGCTTGTCGCCGGGAGCCAAAGGACGGATCGGTGGGATCGGTGCGGCGATCCTGACCTCGGCGATCTGGCTGTTCTGGCGTTCGCACGCCGACCTCGGACGCAACTGGTCGCCGTCGCTTCAGCTACGGGAGGAACACCATCTCGTCACCGCAGGCGTGTACCGGTCGATCCGGCACCCGATGTACGCGTCCCAGTGGCTGTGGAGCGTGGCGCAACCCTTGTTGCTCCAGAACTGGATCGCCGGTTGGGCCGGCCTTTTGTTGTTCCTGCCCCTGTACATTCTACGGGTACCGCGCGAGGAGCAGATGATGCTCGAGCAGTTTGGGAAAGCGTACCGTGCGTACATGGATCGGACGGGGCGCATCGTTCCTCGTCTCGAAGGCTGGGGCGCCTGACCTCGTGAGTTACCGAACACGCTTCAGCTCGGACGTAAGGCATGGATAGAAGGCTCTTCCGGCAGGTAAGGTCCGCGCGCGTCTCCTTGGGCGCGACGGTCTTGCTGGGGGTTCTCGTGGCCGTCGCCACGATCGCCCAGATGGTCTTTCTCGCCAGGGTGGTCGACCGGGTGTTCCTCCGCGGCGCGGACCTCGAAGACGTGAGCGCGTTGCTCCTCTATCTACTCGGCGCTGTGGTTATACGCGCGGCGCTGTTGTGGCTGCGCGAGATCTCCGCCCAGAGAGGGGCCGTGCGGGTCAAGTCCGAGCTGCGTGAGAAGTTGTTCGCCCACATCCTACGACTGGGACCCGCGTACACGAGAGGCGAGCGCACCGGCGAGCTCGCGACGACTGCGACCGAGGGCGTAGAGAAGCTGGAGGCGTACTTCGGTCGCTACCTGCCGCAGGTATTCCTGAGCGCTCTCGTCCCCCTCCTGATCGCCGCGTACGTGCTGCCGCTCGACTGGGCCAGCTCGGTGCTGCTCCTGATGACCGCCCCGGTGATACCGATCCTGATGGTGCTGGTGGGCAGTTACGCCGAGGAACACATGCAGCGCCAGTGGACGGCCCTCTCGCGCCTGGGGGCGAGCTTCGTGGACGCCCTGCAGGGCCTGCCGACCCTCAAGATCTTCGGCCGCAGCGCCGAGGAGCGCGAGAAGATGGCAGCCGCGAGCGAGGAGTTCCGTGAGCGTACGATGAAGGTCCTGCGCTACGCGTTTATCTCCGGGTTCGTCTTGGAGTTCATGACGGCGATGGCCATAGCGCTCGTCGCCGTGTCGCTTGGCGTGCGGCTCGTCTCCGGGGACCTACAAGCCGCTGCGGGAGCTTGGTATCCATCGCCACGCCGGAATGGAAGGAAAAGCCGCAGCCGAGCGCATCTTTGAGATCCTGGATACCTCCGCTCCAGGTAACGTCCTACGATTCCTGTAAAAGAGAAGCGGCCTGAGTTATCCGATACAGTCTAGTTGGCAGACAAAGACCGAAAGGATTACTCAGGCCTATGAGAAAGGTACCACCCAGCGACGTGCTACGCGAAGAGATAAACCTCTCCCTCGCCGACGGGGTAGCGGACGGCAGCAGCACCGAGTCTCTGCTCTCCCACCTGGCCCATCTCGGACTCGGATACCTCGTCCAGCAGGCCCTCGAGCAGGAGCAGGAAGACTTCCTCAGGCGTGGCCGCTACGAGCGGCGCCAGCGAGACGAACAGCAGCAGCAGCAGCAGCAGCAGCAGCGCCTCTACCGTAATGGTTACGAGCAGGGGAAGCTAAGGACCGCCGAGGGAGAGGTTCGGGTTAAGGTGCCCCAGGTGAGGGGCGCTTCCGCCCCGTACCGCTCCAAACTCATGGAGTTCCTGAGTGGCAACTCGGAGGCATTGGAGCGGCTGGTCGTCGAGATGTACGCCCGGGGGCTTTCGACGAGGGACGTGGAGGAGTGTTTTCGGGACGAGGCGAGCGGCGAGCTTATGATCTCTCGCTCGGCGGTTAGCGAGATCACCGATCAACTGTGGGAGGACTACCGGGAGTTCTCCGAGCGGGATCTGTCGGAGATCGAGGCCGAGTACCTGTTTTTGGACGCCGTTTACGAAAGCTTGAGGCGCTACGGAGCCAAAGAGGGGATCCTGGCGGCCTGGTGCATCACCACCGAAGGGCGCAAGGTGCTGTTGCACCTGGCGGTTGGCAACAAGGAATCGGAGGCGTGCTGGACGGAGTTTTTGCGGGATCTGGTCGGGCGGGGCTTGAGGGTACCGACCTCGGTCACTTCCGACGGGGCGCCAGGGCTTATAAACGCTATAGAGCAGGTCTTCCCGAAGAGCCTGAGGGTGCGCTGCTGGTACCACAAGTTGGGCAACATCCGGGCCAAGTTGCCGCCCGAGGGGGCGGACGAGGTCCTGGCCCATGCAAGAGCGGTGCGCGACGCTGCCACCTACGAGGCCGGAGAGGCCCAGGCGGCTTCCCTGATCGAGCACTTCGGGGAAGCCTACCCGGCGGCTCTCAAGAGCTTCGCGGAGGATCTGGAGGCGTCCTTGGCGCACCTGAAGCTGCCGGTGCGTCACCGGGTCAGGTAGTGTCCCAGGAAGTGTGTAAGAGCTGAGGCCGTTGACGAGGACGGCCATCGTATGGTTCCTATCGGAAGAGACCAATCAACCGAACACAGGAGACACGATGGCCGACGAGTTGAGGATAGGACTAACGGAACTGTTACGCAAGGCGATGATCGAGCACGACGCGGACTTCCTCAAGGAGGGCGTCCGGGCGCTCTCCCAGGCGATCATGGAGATGGAGGTCGAGGAGCACATAGGCGCCGCCCGCCACGAGCGGACCGAGGGGCGCAGCGGCCACCGCAACGGTTACAGGGAAAGGACCTGGGACACGCGGGCGGGCGCTATCGAGCTTAAGGTCCCGAGGGTGAGGGACTCAAGCTATTTCCCCTCGCTGCTGGAACCGCGCAGGAGGGCCGAGAGGGCGCTATCTGCGGTGGTCCAGGAGGCGTACGTGCATGGGATCTCCACGCGCAAGGTCGACGAGTTGGTCAAGGCCCTCGGGATGGGCGGCATCTCCAAGAGCCAGGTCAGCAGGCTCTGCGAGGAGCTCGACGAGGAGGTCGAGCGCTTCCGCAACCGGCCGCTTGAGGGTGCCTACCCCTACGTCTGGGTCGACGCCACCTACGTGATGAAGAGTCGCCAGGACGGTCGGGTGGTCTCGGTGGCGATGGTGATCGCCGTCGGCGTGAAGGGAGACACCGGCGAGAGGGAGGTGTTGGGCTTGGACGTGGGCCCCAGCGAGGACGGGGCGTTCTGGACCGCTTTCCTACGCTCCCTGGTCGCCCGCGGTCTCTCGGGGGTGAGGCTGGTGACCAGCGACGCCCACCGGGGACTCAAGAGCGCCATCGAGAAGGTTCTGCAGGGCGCCTCGTGGCAGCGCTGCCGGGTGCATTTCATGAGGAATGCCCTCTCTCTGGTCCCCAAGGCAGCCCAGCAGATGGTGGGAGCGACCATCCGCACTGTCTTCGCCCAGCCCGACGGCGAAAGCGCCCGCGAACAGTGGCGTAGGGTAGCGGACGGTTTCCGCCCCCGCTTCCCCAAGCTCGCCGAGCTGATGGACGGGGCCGAGGAGGACGTGCTGGCCTACGCCGCCTTCCCGTCCGAGCATTGGCAGAAGGTCTGGTCGAACAACCCGCTGGAGCGGCTGAACAAGGAGGTGAAGCGTAGGACAAACGTGGTGGGGATCTTCCCGAACGAGGCGGCCGTCGTCCGGCTCGTGGGAGCGGTGCTCTCCGAGCAGCACGACGAATGGCAGGTAGTGGGCAAACGCTACTTCGGCGTCGGATCGTTAGCGAAGCTGGAGAGGAAGGAGGAAGCGGTGATCGAGCAGGCGGAATTGATGGCTGGCTAGAGGAAGCGGAAAGAATGGAACCGCACACGAGGTGATTTACACACTTGACAGGACACATACTCCTAGAGTTTAGATGCCTCCGCAGAGATCAGTAATAGACTCGCCGATTCCATACGGAGAGGAGATCCACATGACCGACGAAGTGCGCAGGCGACGAGAAGCCGGACCCCGAGGCGGTGGGCGAAGTCGACGCCATGAACTGGGCCTGCACCGTC